>CAZYWQ010000523.1:0-2390 GCA_964651675.1 uncultured Candidatus Sumerlaeota bacterium
TGCTGCAAAGGAATTAGAAATGATTCTTATGTTTGAATCGTGGCATGGTGGCGGAACTGGGATCGCTTATTATGATGATTTGTATGTCATTCCTGTAGCGCATTGTGAAGGAGCATATTACATAAATCCGAATCGACCTTTACCTCCGGGTATTACATTAACAGAAATATCTGAACCACCTTATAATGAACCTTTTGATACGATGCAAGGATGGCCCGTTGATAAATTTAAACCGACCATCGAATCGTTAAAGCAGTATGAATGTCCTGAATGGTTTCGTGATGCGAAATTTGGAATTTATCTGCATTGGGGTGTTTATTCAGTTGCAGAGCAGGAATGCTGGTTTCCGAGATTAATGTATACTGAAGGATATAATGAACATAAATATATGCAAGAGAAATACGGGCATCAATCGAAATTTGGTTATAAGGATTTGATTCCACTCTGGAAGGCAGAAAATTTCGATCCTGACAGTCTTGTGAAGTTGTTTAAAAGGGCAGGAGCAAAATATGTTACACCTGTGGCTATACATCACGACAATTTCGATTTGTGGGATTCTCGTTATCATAAATGGAATTCTGTAAATATGGGTCCTAAAAAGGATATTACAGGTATGTGGCGGGATGCAGTGCTAAAGAATGGATTACGATTCGGTGTTACGACTCATTTAGGCTGGAGCTATTCCTGGTTTGGAGTAAATAAATTGTCGGATACAAAAGGGAAATACAAAGGAATTCCTTACGATGGTAATGATCCGAAATATTGGGATTTTTACCACGAACCGAATGGTGAAAAGGGATTTTATCCGATTAATCCAACAGCAAAATGGAGATATGAATGGGCTGTGAGGATTATGGATTTGATAGATAAATATCAACCTGACCTTCTTTATTTTGATGGTGCTATTCCATTTAATGGTGTAGACCAATCCAGAACAGGAATGGAAGTGATTGCATACTATTATAATCGTAATATGCAGTGGCATAATGGCAACCTTGAAGGTGTAATGACAATAAAAAAGGGGAGTGATGGATTGTATGTTGATGATGTGGCGACATTAGATTTTGAGCGAGGAAAATCTGAAGTGGCTTTACCTGAACCCTGGCAAACTGATGATTCCATTGGTCCCTGGGCATATCTAAAAGGTGCCAAATATAAATCTGTGGATGAAATCGTTGATAAGTTGGTGGATATAGTTAGCAAGAACGGAAATTATCTTTTGAATGTTCCACCAAAAGCAGATGGGACTCTGGATGAGGAGACAGTAAATATTCTTGAGGGCATTGGTGAATGGATGGATATCAATGGAGAAGCTATATATGGCACGAGACCCTGGATAAAAGCTGAGGAAGGTAATATTCGTTTCACTAAAAAGGGCGATGTTTTATATGCAATTTTGCTTGATTGGCATAGTGACCAAAGTCCTTTGTTGATTAAATCATTAGCATCAGAAAAAGAAGTGGGCAAGATTAAGGAAGTTACATTACTCGGGCATAAGGGTGAGTTGAAATTTGAACAAGACTCTCAAGGACTTAAGATAATTGTTCCTTTGGAAAAACCTTGTGAGAATGCGTATTCGTTTAAGATCCAGTTTTCTGAGTAAGGATTCCTAAATCCGTTTATAAAAGGAGTTATCTGATGAAAACAGGAATCAAGATAATAACTTTTCTAATTTTAATCTGTGTAATTGTTACTATTTCCGTTTTGGCTGAGGATATAAAAAAACAAACAGCAAAATCAAAAAATGACCAAGACAATAGTTCATATCAACAATTACGAAAAATTGCAGGGAAACATAAATGGAAAATCTATGACGGGAACCCAGTACTCAGTCCGGGTAAGAAAGGTGAATGGGATGACTGGGGAATAGGGTCAATGAGTTTAGTTAAGGTTGATAATGTTTTTCATATGTTCTATGAAGGTTGGGGAACGCATGCTATTCAAATTGGTCATTCCACTTCTAAAGATGGTATCCACTGGGACAAAGATCCGCTTAATCCTGTCTTTCCTGCTGTTGGAGATGGATGGGATGGTGGAGGAACCTGGGATCCGTTTGTGTTGTATGAAGACGGTAAGTTTAAAATGTGGTATGGAGGAACTCCGAAAGGTGCTTGTGGCGGTCGCTTCCATTGGGGATATGCAGAGTCCAAGGATGGTTCACATTTTGCTAAAAGAGGAATCATTAGCGATGAAATCTCAAATGCAGAATTCGAAGACGACCACATCGTCCATAGTGTCCATTCAGGATACTATTATATGTATTACTGGGACAGAACCAAAGAACCAAAAGGGCTTTATTGTGCTAAATCGAAAAATGAAACTGATTTTGATTTTAGAGAAGCAAAACCAGTTCAGATCGAAGGACTGAGTGATACTCCGATGCACAAATT
>CAZYWQ010000524.1:0-2389 GCA_964651675.1 uncultured Candidatus Sumerlaeota bacterium
GGGTATGCATAAGCGTATTTATTATATTTCTCTTTGAAGGATTCTGTATCTAATAGTGTTGTCCAGTGTTCAGGAGTGATTCCATCAACCATATCCACTTCGCCATTCTTGAGCGCTTGAATTTCAGCAACTGGATCGGTAATGATTTTGAACACTATCTTGCCGAAATGTGGTTTTTCTTCACCCCAATAATCAGGATTCTTTTCTAAGATTATTTCTCTTCCCGTTTCCCATTTCACAAACTTGTAAGGTCCAGTACCAACTGGTTTTCGGTTGTTTGGATGTTTATTAAAATCATCAGCAGTATCGAAGATATGTTTTGGAATGATTGGAAATCCACCTGTAAATTCTATGGCTTTGAAATATGGTTTTTTCATAGTGAATCTTATAGAATCATCTCCGATTTGCTCAACTTTTTCTACATCTTTATAGTAGTTCCTCAGATGTACCGAATCAGTTTTCGGATCCATCATAATGTTGTAAGAGTACATAACATCATCAATAGTAAGAGGTTCACCATCGTGCCATTTTATACCTTTTTTTAACTTGTATGTATATGTTAGATGGTCATCTGATACTGAGTAGGATTCGGCAAGGACAGGGACTAATTTTTCGGCACTTCGATCATAATCAAGGAATGTTTCGTATATTAGATTTTCTGTGACAAGGTCGGAATAAACATCTGTGGATGTAATAGGATTTAGGATTTGTGGTTCTGCACCAAGACTTCTCACTAACCAGTCACCATCAACAGGAGTTTCATCTACTTTTCCCTCACCAGAACTGGTTTGTGTTGTTGCTTCTTCATTTTTGCTTGAAGGTTCTTCTGCCTTTTTTGAACAATTCAGAAAAGTTACACAGATAAAAATGAATAGGATTAGGAGTTTAATAGCAATTTTCTTCATAATATTCCTCACGATAATTTAATTAAAAATTTTATACTAACCAAATATTGTTTTTACAAGTTAAAAAGGTTTTATCAACAAATAAAAATCGTACGATTCATATCGTTTTTTGGGGGGGATCTAAGATGTATGAAAAAGATGCAATGGGATAGAAATCATCCCATTGCATTTGTTAAATTAATATTAAGAGGGACCGAATTTTATAAGGTCACCGGAACTAACAGTTCCGTTTGTTGGATCATAGATAAGCATTAAACCATCGCACCATAAGTCGGGACCATTACTTGATAACAGCCATTGATAGCCAAGATTCTCAGTACCAAAAATTGCCAGCTCTCTTGCTCCGAAAAATGTTGGACTTTGTCTCTTGTTGAAGTAATGATAAGGATGTAATTTGGGAATATTCCCGGGTGTATTTTTGCCTTCAAAAATCTCATCGAATAATGATGTAATATATGCAACAGGAGAGGTTAATTCATAAGGTAAAAAATGTGGTCCAGCATCATCAGCAATGCTTGGTGTGATGAATTGGTCTAATCCATTATATCTTGGATAATAGTTATAATCGACACGATATGCTTCAATTGCAGTCGCACAGGTACGGAATTCAGCTTTGACTCGAGAGACTTTTGAGCGTGTTTGTGCTTCTAAAAAATTCGGTACCGCTATCGCTGCCAATATTGCAATTATGGCTACGACGATAAGTAATTCGATTAAAGTAAAGGCGTAGTTCTCTCTCATAGTATTCCTCCTTGTCCTGAATATAAAAATCAGGAGCAATTTGAATCTTTTAAACTATTCAATTTTCTGATTGGTTATGTGGTTGAAGCGTAATCAAAAATGTAAGGAGGATCTCTTGAGGGACTAATTTTTATAAGTAATTTTTGATAAAAAGTTGTTAATAAGATGATGCAATAAAAGAGTATAGAAAAAGGAGTGATTAAAGTTTCTGTGATAGTGTCTGGAACATCGCTTGAATTAAATGTCTGGCAACAGGGACAAGTTTGATGATTCTCTGAATGATGAGGATGAACTAATGGATGGGATAACCAGAGAAATAACGCTATTAAAGCAAAAGCTTTAATGATGTTTTTTATTGATAGTCTCTTAATATTAATCATCTAAATTTAAAATGTGAAATCGATGTAGTTATTACTGGTTTTTTTTAGATTACTATGTATGATTGAGATAATGTTTCTTAATATCTTGATACCTGTTTTAGGATTATCTGTAACAAATTTTTCGAATGTATCCTTTGATAAAGATAAAGCTTTTATTTCTTCCGTAGCTTGAACAGTAGCGGTTGTTTTTGAATTGTCAAAGAAAGAGACTTCTCCAACAGTCATTCTACCGCCTAATTTTCGTAGCTCTTTTTTCTCTCCATTTTCTTTTCTGTAGACAATTGCTTGACCTTTTATGATGAAGTATAAATAAGCTGAATGGGTATTTTCCTTAATGATTATTTCATTCCTATTG
Organism: uncultured Candidatus Sumerlaeota bacterium; assembly: GCA_964651675.1. Classification (GTDB taxonomy): domain Bacteria; phylum Sumerlaeota; class CAZYWQ01; order CAZYWQ01; family CAZYWQ01; genus CAZYWQ01. Next base: position 2,382 of record CAZYWQ010000524.1, read on the forward strand.
AATGATTT
>CAZYWQ010000525.1:0-1620 GCA_964651675.1 uncultured Candidatus Sumerlaeota bacterium
GTTGAACACTTAAATACTGCATATCTCAAGCAGAAGAAGAAAGAATCAAGGCAATTTTCATTTTCATATTACTTGAATATTCTCATTCGGAATAAAGTATGGCGAGTTGTCGCATTTATTATAATTTTCGCCTTGGGATTTTTACTTGGTAATGTAACGCATCCAGTCAAGAAAGAAATTATCCCGAAGAAAATTGATACACCTATCAAACAAACAACAGAATTAGAAAAGACAATCACAGAAATCGAAGATACAAATGTCAGAGTTGACCAAACTTCGGCATAAAAAAAACAACAACCAAAAGAATATAAACCGAGTAAATATGTCTCGGATGAAAAAGGAAGAATAGTTATTGAAACGACACTTAAAGGTTCTCACAACCGTGCCATCTGGGTAGTAGATGGTCGTTTTAAAATTGCTCAAGCATCACAAAATAATAAAGGAGATAAATTATGAAAGCATCTAAATTTACGGCAATAATAATTCTTGCTTTCGCTATTTTGTCCATTCAAGTATTGATTTTAGGAAAAGAAAATTGGGTAACTCTTTGGCCCGGTGAATCCTATTCCTACGATGGAATCACTATAACCTGGGATGTTGATGCAACTAAAAACATCAACAGACTTCATTTTAAAGGACCTCATTCAACTCTTAAAAATGTGGATTTACCATTGCGTCACTCACAAACCGAAGACCCTTCTCTAAAATTAGTCCAATCAATGGATGATCTGTTCCTATACATCGATAATGAGGTTATTATAATTAAAGATAAAATAAAAGATAATGCCTTACAAAATCTATATGTTGAAATGAACCTTCAAGGAGATAAGCGACATTTTACTGCGGCTCCTTCTAATAGAATAGATCTTTATGTTTCAAATCTCTCACCAATCTTTTTAAATGAATGGAAACTGAGTATTTCAGAAAAGCCCGTGAAATATCCTGATGGATCGGAGTATTTTGAACTGGAAGCTCTTAACACAGAAGATAATACAAAATATAAATTACCGGCAGCAAGAGGAGCTCATCGTACAATAGACAGATATGAGATTTCAGTATACCGTTTTTGCAAACCTACTAAGACTGCCAGTCTAGAAGTGACGGCTGAACCAGACCTTACAATTAAAGGTCGAGATGCTTATATAGAAACGGAATTAAGAGAAAAGATAGATTATCCCGAAGATGCTCCATACAAAGACATTCTTGATCTTTTAGGTAAAAAATATGGTTTTGAAGTCGAATGGATAGAATATCCAGGACATCCTGAATCCATCGAATATGGGCAAAATTTGGAATTTCGTCATTTGGGTATAAAAGCTTACGACACAGTTGAAAATATATTAAAAGAAACTTTTTCTGGTAATAGAAGAAGCCAGTCTCAGAGATTAGAATTAGAGTGGCAAGACCAGAATCATTTAAAAGTATGGGTAAAACATTATGACAGTGTATTGACTAAAAAAGAAAAAGAAGATCAAATGGCAAAAGAGTATACTGACTTCAATGAATACTTTCAGAAGGAATATGTTAATAACCTAACGACGGCGATTTATCAATTAAAAAACATTACACCTACTACAGCGAAAGAATTGATTGAACCTGAATTAAATAATTACTTTCTTA
>CAZYWQ010000525.1:1630-2382 GCA_964651675.1 uncultured Candidatus Sumerlaeota bacterium
TTCTAGTCCTGGAACACATTATGAAATGACAAACATCAAAAAAGGGGAATTTTATTCCATTATATCAGACGAGAGCTACAATAAGGAAATACCTGAATTTGTAAAAAAACAATGCATAAATGAGTTAGTTGAACAAGCGATGGCTGATGACAAAAGCAATTCACTCCTTGTAATTGCTCGTCCTGTTACACAAAGGAAAGTCCGAAAAATCCTCGCTATGACCGACGATCTTCTTTCAGAAACACAAAAGCAAAAAGTTGCAAAACCTTATCAAATCGAGGTGGTTCTTTTACTTGGATACAAAGGTGATGCTACCTCACTCACTAAATCCGATAAAGATATATCTGTTAAATTCGATCCTAATTTGCCTGCAAAATACGGAATCAGTGAAGAAGATCTAAAAACATTTGGTTTTGATAAAATAGGCGAAGTCGGTAAGGCATTTGTCTCAATTGCTTCAGAAAAAGGCGAATTGGGTCAAGTAACGGTATCTCTTACAAAAGATTACAGTTTGGAATTAGAGTTTAAAGATATAAGGGAACCCTATCTTGTTTTAAGAGGACGACTTTGTGAACCGAAAAATGTTACCGATCGTAGTTCTTTTCTCTCAACTACTCTTTTTGAAAATACACTCTTTTTAGAAAAGGATAAACCGACATTACTCGGAGTAACCAATCTGCGTGAAGCACTCATTCTTGTATTATGCCTTCACGATGAACCATAAAGGTAATTTTGAGAGATCTATCGATTGG
>CAZYWQ010000526.1:0-2381 GCA_964651675.1 uncultured Candidatus Sumerlaeota bacterium
TTGCAGAGCCCAGAAAGCTGTCTGAGTATTTAATGACCATTGAAGAACTGTTTTGGGTCGTCTAGAAGACTTGACTTGCCATTTGACTATGTTTATTAGCTTGCTTGAATCACTGTTTACTGGGGCTGCTTTGTCATGGTAGAAGCATATATGCTCATTGTTGTGGAGCATGGTGCTGAGCAAGAGGTTCTTCAGAACTTGAGGAAAATTGAAGGTATTGAAGAAGTTTCTCTAGTTTTAGGGGAATATGATATTCACTGTAAGCTCAAAGCAGACAGCGTGAGTGAAATAACAGAAATTGTTATCAAAGTTAGAAAACTTAGGATATTAACCAGTGAAACACTTATTGCTCTTGAGGAATCACAAAGATTTAGAAAACTTAAAAATCATAAAATCAGAACACTGGGACATAAACGAGCAAGACACTGAAGTGCTTAAGAGTGCACCACAAAACATTGTGTATACATTCTGGTTGCTTGTAATGACAATTGAAGTTCTTTTTGTGGGAAGTTACTGTCCCTGCTGAACTCGGTAATAAGTTTTTAAAATGAACAAAGCATACATTCACTTGAGAGTCATAGGGACTGTGAAGAGAATGAGGGGCCAATACATGGCTTTAATAGCTGTAGGTATTTTCTTCATAATTTTGGGTATTGCTGGAATAGTTATGGGAATTTCCACTTTGACCTATTATAGTCAAAGCTCTCAGAAAGAGTTTCCAATAATATTGGTGGGCTCTGGGTGTGGTTGCATATTTATTGGTATTGGTGCACTTAAGATGTCTGTTCCTGCATTCATCCCCATCAAACAACAGAATACTCTTCCAGTGAGGAGTTGTCCTTATTGTGGTGCAGTAGTGGAAGAGAATGCAACCTATTGTGATAAGTGCCATAAGCAACTTGATTGAATAAACACCAGCCCATTAAAGAACAGTTATGGAGCGTAGAGAAAACTTGGAAAAAAGGGAGAGGAGTTTATTTAAGGAGTTTCACTGATTCTTCATATGGAACTGCTGCCATAGTCTGGACCTCACAGTATTCAGCCCATGACATGCTCCATTTCATAGCTTCTTTAACGTCAGGTGCTTCAAAAGTTATAACAAAGTCATATGGACCTAGAGTGCTGAAAACACTTTGATATTTTATGCCTGGTGGTGGGTTCTTACAGCTATTACTTGTGGCTTCTACAAACGCTTTGGTGGCTTTACCTTTCATTTTCATTAGAGCTACAAAGAACATAGCAGTCTCCGATTCTATAATAAACCCATTTGATTTATAATTTTTTAGTATCCATTAAAGAACAGTTTTGTGTCGTCTAGAAAACTAGAAAAATTTAAAAATAAACCATTTAATAACAATTTTTATGAATCGAAAAGAGAGACTTGAAATAATTGCTAAGTCGCCAATATCTTTTAGCTACTTGAAGCGGATCAATATTGCTGCTGGCATCCTGCATCTGATACAGGGAGTACTTATGCTCTCATTGGGCTTGTTGATAAGCTGGACCAGAGATATTTACACCTTCTACCTTGACTTTGATATAATCAGCACTAATCCGTTTGCTATTCAGGTAGTTCCTAATCCCCAAATCGCATTTACACTGAGCTACTTGGGAGTGTTTCTAGCTTCTTTTCCGTTGATTTCTGCCTTAGCTCATTTTCTGATTGCCTTCCCAAAGAACAAGGAGTACAATGCGAATCTTTCAAAGGGCATGAATCCTTATCGTTGGTACGAGTATGCATTCTCAAGCACAATAATGATTGTTCTGATTTCAACTTTTGTTGGAGTCTGGGATTTATGGTCCCTTGTGATGATATCAGTGCTTAATGCAACGATGATAATGTTTGGTCATTTAATGGAGAAAATTAACCAGCATACTGAAAAAACAGATTGGTCATCCTATATCTTTGGCTGTATTTCTGGAGCTACACCCTGGGTTGTTCTTTATGCCTATTTCATTGCAGCGCTTAACTCAGTTGAAACGCAACCGCCTGCATTCGTCTATTTGGCTTTGCTAATCTACTTTGTCCTGTTTAACTCCTTTGCCATAAACATGATTCTCCAATACAAAGGCATGGGAAAATGGAAAGACTACTTGTACGGAGAAAGAGCATACATAATCCTGAGCTTTGTCGCTAAAACTTTCCTGTCATGGATAGTTTTCATAGGAATATTCTCACCATTCTAGGCTACAATTGAAACCCCCTTTCCCCCCTTTTTCTGCTTTAAGTAATTATGTAAAAGAATTCTGCTGAAGTATTATCACTCCTAAAACTTGAATGTGTGTTCAATTCAAACGCGATATGCTTTAAAACACTGTAAACCTGCTGTTCCACACCACAAATAAATGTTATAAACAAAGCAGAAAGCTTGGAACTAGGT
>CAZYWQ010000527.1:0-2378 GCA_964651675.1 uncultured Candidatus Sumerlaeota bacterium
ACTAACACGAGAATCAATAAACAAATTGGCAACTTGCAAATAATCTCCAAGTGCTTCGAATGGAACAGTACCTACAAGAATAACATTTTTCAACTCTCTATCTTTTATAATATGATTTATTTTTTCCATTTCTGGTCCTGCACCAACAAGCATTAAACGAACTTGTGGATGTGTATCCTGAAGCAATGCTACTGCATCGATTAAGTTAATTACATCATAATAGATACTAAAAGAGCCAGCATACATTACAATAAATTCATCATTGAGGTGATACTTTTGTCTTATGGAAAGACCATTCCCTGCTTCAAGTTTATTGCTATCGGCAGCATTTGGTAATAATAAAATCCGACTTTCCGAAACACCCCGTTCTTTTAGAGTTGTAATCATATTCTTGTTAAGAACAACTATTAAATCCACAAGTTTATAAAATGATTTGTAATGTATATAAAGGATCCGAGAAAGAAGTGATCTGGGTGAAATGTCGAGTAGTGCAAGATTATCCGGGATAATATCTTCGAGTTCTAATAACAATCTGCTCCCTTTGACTCTTGCGATGATGAATCCACCTAGTTCCGTTCCTATGTTAGGAACTCGAGCTATAATCAGATCGGGTTTGGAAATAAATAGACCAGCGATTGCTGACATTATAGCAAAGGAAAAAGAGCTTATTATTCTTAGGAATTTTCCTTTATTTGGAGAAGGAATGGACCAAATTCGAATGCAGTTAATACCGTTTACCTTTTCCTTTTTTAATAGTTTGTACTTATATCCCTTAAATATTCGACCTAACGGATAAGAGGGCATAGTAGTAAGGACAGTAACCTGACAACCGAGTTTTTGTAAGCAGATTGCTTGCTCAAAACATCGCACGGTGCTCCCTGGTTCTGGAGGGAATGTTTGAACTATATAGAGTATTTTCATCTTTACCTATTCACAGACATATCCTGGGGGTCTATCAACAACAAGCATATCAGAACAATTATTACAATGACATTCATTGTTATTACTAATAGAAGTTGATGATTTATCAATATTATATTTTCTCGCCTCAATCATTAGTTCATTGTTCCAGAACTTCTCCATAGGAACATCTTTGAAATTCATTCTGGGCCAGGGAAATGTCCATGCATTCGTGCAAGAATGATAATTCAATTTCCAATCCACAGTCAGTACAAACCAGAGCCAAAAACATCGTTTTGGATTGTTAGGATCAGCCCTTACATTACTTACCGCCCAATCAGGATTAATTATCTCAAGTTTGTCAGCTCCCCATTTGTGTACTTTTTGTCGTATTGCTGGAATATCATTGTGATTGTAGCCCCAATCTAAGAATTGTATTTCAACAAAAGGTTTTTTCTTCTTAAATCTTTTACGCATATTTAAAAGACTTACTACACGATCTTCAACTATTTTTAGGTTTCCGCCAACTCGATACCTCTCATAAATATCTTGAGTACTTCCGTCAACAGCGATAATCAATCGGTCAAGTCCTGAATCGATAAATTTATCGAGTTCACCACATAAATCGGTAGTAAAATTTGTGCTTAGAGAAACAGCGTAATTATATGATTTGGCTATCGTTATCATCTCAAAAATTTCTGGATGAAGCATAGACTCACCATTACCATCAAGTCGAACGATCATCGCATTCTTTTTATTTTCTTCAAGCACGAGCCTATAATCTTCCAAATTCATATAGCCTTTTTCCCTTGGATCACTGCCAATACCACACGAGCATCTTGGACAACGCAGGTTACATAAATTTGTTGGCTCAATTCTTAATACAGATGGTCTGGAACGAACATAGGTTTTACCAGTCTTCATTTCTATTAGAGCATATAAAGCATTGATTAATCTCTTCGAGGAAATTGCACACTTAGCAGTTCTTAAATAGCGGTGTATTACCCAATAAAAATTCCAGTTACCTTTAAATGAAAAAAACTTTTTTTTAGAATAGTCCAAAATATTGAATCCCCATTTAGGATATACGGTCAAAGCCGACTTATTGCAAATATTAAGGATAAAATATAAAAAAAATATAATGCTTGTCAACTATTTTTGATTGATGTATTTTATTAAGTCATTTGTTTTTTATTAGATTTTCCGTATGCCATTATACCCAAACAACAATCCAAATCCAATTAATATCACACCACATATTATGATAATAATCTGAAAATGTTTATCTGAGATTAGTTTTTTACTGAGGACAATGGATATACTTACAATAGTAAACCAGACCAGGTCAGACATAATGTGTCCGAAGTAAAAATAAACTATGCCTACTCTTGCATTTTTAACTGAGTCTAAAACCAAGTTCAAACCAATCGTTGCCCACCATAGTGTCCAGTAAGGATTCGATACGCTCGTTAATATCC
>CAZYWQ010000528.1:0-2376 GCA_964651675.1 uncultured Candidatus Sumerlaeota bacterium
GAAGCGTTTTATAATGAACCTTTATTCTTTGTAAGAAATTCGAAGCTTCAAAATGAACTTAGCACGGCAGGAATTAGTCCTATCCTTACTTACAATGATATAAACTCGGATGAATTTCAGATTTTTTTAAAGAGCATAAATCTTAATGACAGGAAAAAAGCTGTGGCTTTAAACCGATTGCTCAAAGAAGTTCATCTATTTGAAAAGATACGAGAAACATTCTTAATAGCACCAGATGTAACCAATTCTACTGAAAAGTGGCTGAACATAGATGAAGTATTAGAAAGTGATAGAGATGAATATCTTCCATTAAAAGAAGCTTTGAAAAAAATCGAAGACGCTTTTAAGAATAATCAATTAGATGGCTTAGAACAGGCTTTATCTTCATTTGTCAGCTCAGTTCAGACTTTAAAATTCTATCCTACTCCAAACCATCTGAGAATAGATTACATTAATACGACCATTTCACCGATTTTCTGGGCACTACTCTTTTATTTTCTCGGTGCAGTATTATTCTTTATCAGTGCTAATGCAAACAGCTTGTTAGTGCATTGGTTGGGAATAATCGCTCTGATTATTGGATTAGTGATTCACACGATAGCATTCGTTTTCAGATACATAATAATTGGAGGAATCCCCTTATCAAATATGTATGAAGCAACATCGCTATGTATCTGGGGACTGATTTTATTTGTTATCATATTCGAATTAGTCTCGAAGAGAAAAATAATCGGCTTAGTAGGTGCGTTATTATCGGTCATAAGTTATGCACTAATCAACAGTATGCCAGGAGTGAGTGGTGAAATAGAACCTGTGCCTCAAATACTCAGTTCACCCTGGAAAACATATCATGTCATCAGCATAATGTTATCCTATTCGGCTTTTTCGTTATCATTTGGATTCGGAATTTTATATCTTTTAAAAGAAAAAGTTGGAGAAAACGGATTAAAATGGATTCCAGGATTAAAAATTCTTGATATGTACAATTATTTAGCTATAAAAATAGGCTTACCACTTTTGACAATAGGAATAGTTACCGGAGCTTTGTGGGCAAATGTAGCCTGGGGAAGGTTTTGGGGATGGGACCCAAAAGAAACGAGCGCTTTGGTAACCTGGTTTATTTATTTAGTTTATCTTCATTTGAGACTTAGACAGGGATGGATTGGAAAAAGGTCAGCCATCATCTCGATTATAGGCTATTTGGCAGTTTTGTTCACATTTTTAGGTATAAATTTTATAATTTCAGGCTTACATAGCTATGCCGTCTAAAGATATGACAAATAATATCAATAAAATACCGAAGGCAGTAATTAAACGATTATCATTGTACTCAAGAGTTCTGCAAAATCTTGAGATTAAAAATATTCATAAAGTAAGCTCGAAAGATTTGGGAGACTTGCTGGGAGTTAACTCAGCTCAGGTACGCAAAGATCTGGCATATTTTGGGCAGTTCGGTGTTCCCGGATTCGGTTATTATGTCTCGGAATTGAGAACCAGGATAAAAGAGATTTTGGGAACGAATCGACCTTTGAGAATCGGATTAGTCGGCGTTGGAAATCTAGGAACCGCTCTATTGTCTTACACTGGTTTCGAAAAACAAGGATTCAATATCATAGTAGCCTTTGACAATGACAGTAAGAAAATTGGTAAGAAAAAAAATAATATTATTATTGAAGATATCATTGATCTTGAGAGGATAATAAAAGAAAAACAAATCGAAATAATAATATTAACAGTTCCGGCAGAAATCGCACAGGAAATTACAGACAGAATAATAAAGGCAGGAATCACGACTATTCTAAACTTTGTACCGATCAGATTGATTGTTCCAGATTATGTTACTATTCATTATGTTGATTTATCTATAGAGATTGAAAGCCTAAGTTTTTATTTAAGATAATAAATTTATTGATTCTTAAGTTGAAGATGAAGAGAAGGAATTTTAAGTTCTAAAAAGGAAGCATCTCTTTTGCCAACGAGAACAACATTTACAACAGGTGGTGTCCATCCTCCCGAATATAAATTTCTAACCAATCAGAAGTCTATCGAAAAAGCAAAATTACCAAAACGAGTTGTTATTCCATTGATTCAACATTTAGGAGCTCCTGCAAAATGTGTAGTGAAAATTGGTGATAGGGTAAGAAAAGGTCAATTAATCGCAGAGGCTGATGGTTTTATCTCCGCTCCTGTGCATTCTTCGATATCAGGTAGGGTTTCAGCAATAGGTAATTTCCCACATCCCTTCGGAAAAAATTTACCAGCCATTGTAATCGATAGTGATAACAAGGATGAATGGGATTCGAGTGTCAAAATAAATGATGATGCACAGAGATTGACACCTGATGAAATCAGAGTAATTGTCCGAGATACCGGAAT
>CAZYWQ010000529.1:0-2373 GCA_964651675.1 uncultured Candidatus Sumerlaeota bacterium
CACTATATGTTTTTTATATACGACTGCAAGACGTTCATTGTTTCCAGCAGGGTCGGTAATTTTCATATCAAATTTGTCTTTTTTTAAATTTTCCATAATTATATTGAAATGTTTTAAGTTGGCATTAACTTCCTGCACAGCAACAATGTCAAAATGCGATAAAATATGAGCGATTAACTGAAGGTCTTTATCTCGCCTTTTTTGAATGCCAAGGTTAGCAATATTCCAACTGGCCAAATCAATTTCATTCGCTTTCTTTTTTGGAATCGCTCGATCTGGATCAGTAAAAAACTCATCAAAGTTATTCTTTTCTTGATTTAGATTATAATCATACGAGAATTTCGGTTTTGGAAATCCTATACCCATTTCAATTCTCCTTTTGAAATTTTAGTCTCAATAGGTTAATAAATTTAAGTTTAAAATTGATATTGATTTATAAGAAGCTTAACTATTCTTTCTTTATCATCTCAATTAGGCTCTTTGCTCTCTGGCCAACCTGGTTATACCATTTAGAATTCATCATTTCATCAGCAGCCTTGTTAAAGTCCTTCTCATTGACTGCAGCTATCATTTTTTTAAATTGACGGAAGCGAGCCGGACCAAGATTAAAGCGCATATCTATCAGTGCTCTCTGTCTAGGCTCATTTAGATCATCATAGCCTTGGAAAATATTTTTTAAATCCTCAATACATTCTTTGATATCGTTTTCTAATAGAAACATCGCTTCTTCTGCTGTTATTCCCTTGTCGTCAATATTTCTCCCTACGCCAATCGTTAGTTTACCAACTGTGTCTTTATATGGTTTTAGACGTAAAGCTTCATGCTTTATGAGCTGGTGTTTTATCTCTTCCATATTCATTTTAAATACCTCTTAATCAAAAAAAGACTAAAATGCTTTCATTTTTAACGGTTATCTTCTTCTTATTCTTTCAAGATCTCGGCGGCACCATCGATAACTCCCTGAATTTTGCCAAGGGCTTCGAGCGGTCCTCTGAACTCTTCCTTTATCTTTCTTGCAACATCTTCCATGTCCTTGATGAATTCTTTATATTGTTTAGTAAGTTTCTCTATTTCGTTGATCTGCTTTCCAATGAATTCAATAGTTAATTTTTTCCTTGCGCTTATCGCGTCTTTGATCTGTTTATCAGTAGCCTCATCAGAATCGGCAATTTCATTTAAGGCGTCTCTTGCCTTTATATACTCATTTTGAACCTCTTCATTCGTTATCATTATTAACCCCTTCTTTTATCCTTATATATATAAATCGCTTTTTTTAGCTCTATAAAGATGGGAACCAGCTCCTTTGTAGATGGTATGGCTGGTTGATTCTTTTCAATTGCTAGTCTCAGTGATTCTAAGGAAGCCGATACTTGGTTTAGCAGCTTTACATAAGCCAGCATCATATCTTGGTATGCATACAACTCATTCGTCTTTTTCCTAGCTTCAGCAACTTTTCCTCTGATCTGTTCTTTTATCTGAACCAGTTGACTATAACCAGTAGGGTCTTTTTCGATCTCCTTATTTGCGTCTTTATTCTTTAGTTTTATTTCCTTAAATTTTAATTGATTACAGAGTTTATCAACTTCATCTGTTAATTCCTTCAACTTATCGTCAGATTTGTATTTTGATGCTAAGAATATATATTGTTTTCTAAGCTTTCTTACTTCATCCCTTATGCTCTGATAGGCAAAATCATTGAGGCCCCATTCAATATTATAAAATTTCTTGGTATCTTCCCGTAATAAATTCATAAATTTCTTTTCTATTAAAGGCCCTCCCTGTTTAACCGCTTTAACGAATAATTGTCTCGTGCGTTCCTGCTCTGCTGTAGCGATTATAGTCTTCAGTAATCCAATATAAGGCATGAATGCTGCAGTGGCGCCTGCGATCTCTTCCAGAGGAAAATTAGAAAGACTTGTTGCCAATCCATCTACTGCTGCTGTAAGCTCATTCACACTTTTACCCTCAGCTAATCCGGTAAGAAGATCATTAAATCTTGCCGCTACATCCCATGCTCTCAGGCGCACTTCAATGTCATCGGCTTCGACCTTATTATCAGCTTCCTTTACCGGGTCAAAAACCTCTGGCCTATCAATTGCTCCTGGAAATTCTTTTTCAGGCTGACTTTCCTCTGCTTTTTTTATTTCTTCGCTTAACTTATTATATTCTTTTAAATTGGCGGCATAATCAAGCAAGACCTCCTCGCCAGCCACTCGAGCGTTGTTGAATGCTTCTTTATAGGTGACGAACTTCTCGGTTGGAATTGTGGTGCAAGAATATAATACAGAGGTAATCAATAGGATGAAGAATAGGAGCTTTTTCTGTGATTTAAAATGATAAATCATGGCAACACCTCCTTAACAACAAATGAGT
>CAZYWQ010000530.1:0-2366 GCA_964651675.1 uncultured Candidatus Sumerlaeota bacterium
CGCTTATCCTATGAGGAGTTAAAATGAGTGAAAATTTAAAACGAGAATTTTTCGATAATCTTGCTCTAACCTGGGATTCCGAAATCCCCGGTATTATTGATGACAAAGTGTTTCTTGAATGGTGTGATTCGCTTTCGATTAAAAGCAATTCAACTATCATTGATATTGGATGTGGTACTGGTAGGTTACTACCTTTGTTATGGGAGAAGATGAATCGAGAAGGGAATATATATGCTCTTGATTTTTCTCCAATGATGATATCTCAAGCGGAAAAGAAATGCAGAGACATCCCAGTTAAATTTTCCTGTGCTTTAGTTCAAGATCTTCCATTCCAAGACGATTTTTTTGATGCAATATTTGTACTGTCAACATTTCCTCATTTTGGAGATAAGCAAAAGTGTCTTTGTGAGATGTATAGAACTTTAAAACAAAATGGGATGCTGTGGATAGTTCACCTCGAAGGGAGAGAGATTCTTAATAATCGGCATTTTGAGATTGGTGGTGCCGTTAAAAAAGATGTTTTGCCTGATAAAAATGAAATGGAAGAGCTTTTAACTCAGGCAAATTTCGGTTCATTTAAAGTGATTGATGAAAAGGACAGATTTATCGTAAGTGCGTATAAGTAAAAATATTATCCTAAGAAAATTTGTAGGATAATTACTTGGTGAGGAATTATTAGAAAAAAGAAGGGGTGGATTGTTTCCACCCTTCAAGTGCTACACGAAAACTTCTATCCTTTTATTGCCGTAGCTGAAGATTATATATCACTTTGAAGATGTATTGTCAAGTAAGTTTGTTGGATTTCAGAATAAAATTTCTAATATTTAGATAAGTAAGGATAGAATGATATTGCCATAGGTGGTATGTGTGTAACGACAATGGACAGGATGGACAGAACGATGTTGTGCCATAGGCAGCTTGCGGTTTTGTCTCTGCCTTAGCTAATATAATCCCCGTTGGATACCATATTTTTCAATTCTGTATCTTAGAATACTTCTGCTTATCCCGAGTTTTTTGGCTGCTTTTGTTTTATTCCAACCTGATTCTTTTAATGCTTTGATAATCAATTCTTTCTCGATATCCCAAAGGCTTTCTTTCGTATTAATTGTTACTCCAATTGATTTCAGTTCGTTTGGTAAATCTTCAGGCATTATGATTTTATTGCTACTGATAACGACAATTCTCTCGATTACATTTTCTAATTCTCTTATATTTCCTGTCCAGTTATAACTCGTTAAATAGTTCAGAGAGTCTTTAGAAAAGCCCTTGATATTCTTACCCATCTCAGCAGCATATTTTTTCAGGAAATAATTTGCCAGATGAGGAATATCATCTTTCCTTTCTCTTAGAGGAGGAATGTAAATAGGGATGACATTTAATCGATAAAATAAATCTTCTCGAAATTTTCCTTCGGTAACATCATTTTCAAGGTTTTTATTTGTTGCTGTTATTAATCGAACATCAACCTTTATCGTCTGTGTGCTACCGACTCTTTCAAATTCTCTTTCTTGTAGAACACGCAATAATTTGATTTGAATAGTGGGACTTAAGTCACCGATTTCATCGAGGAAAATCGTACCATTGTTGGCAATTTCAAACTTACCTAATTTCCTCGCAATGGCTCCTGTAAAGGCGCCTCTTTCGTGTCCAAAGAGATCGCTTTCGAGTAAGGTCTCAGGTATGGCGGCACAGTTTACTTTAATCAAGGGTTTATCTTTTCTTGGACTTAATTGATGGATTCGTTCGGCGATTAACTCTTTGCCAGTACCTGTTTCTCCTCTTATTAAAACGGTACTTTTACCAGGAGCGACTTTTTCGACAAGTTCTAAAACATTTTTTATCCCTGAACTGACACCTATTATCGGATTTTCTATAATGAATTCCTGCCTGAAGCCTTCATTTTCGAGTTTTAATGCTTCATAAAGGCGGGCATTCTCGATTGCTGCAGTTGCAAGATTGGCTAATACTTCCAGCAGATCTAAGTCCTCTTCATCGTAATTCCTTTTCCCCTTCCTGTTAACTACTTCAATAACACCTATAATTTTTCGACCTACTCTTAATGGAGCACCCATAAGGTTTTTTGTTTTGACACCTGAGATATGATCAACTCCTCTAAAAAATCGAGAGTCATTATAAGCATCATTTATGATAACTGATTTACCCCTTTTTGTAATCCATCCTGCTACACTTTCTTTGTCCTGATCGATTTTGATATTCATCCCAGCAATATTTTTCTTACCAATCCAACATTTAAAAAACAATGCTCCTGTGGTTGGATCTATCATTATGATGGAGCTTCCTTCTGAACGAGTGACCGTTATGGCACTTTGCAAAATAGAAGTCAGCACCTTGTTCAAGTCTAAAGT
>CAZYWQ010000531.1:0-2364 GCA_964651675.1 uncultured Candidatus Sumerlaeota bacterium
ACACGGTTCAAAACAATATGTCTTACAAACTAAAGATGGTCAAATCAAACCTGCTCATTCTGTATCAGCAGGACTAGATTATCCCGGTGTTGGTCCCGAACATTGTTATCTGAAAAAAACTAAACGAGCAAAGTATGTTTCTATAACCGATAAAGAAGCCTTAGACGGATTCGACATACTAACAAAAACAGAAGGAATATTACCTGCTCTTGAAAGTTCTCATGCTGTTGCCTATCTGAAAAAACTTGTTCCAAAAATGAAAAAAGGAAGTATCATTGTTGTAAATCTCTCTGGTCGTGGTGATAAAGATATGGGCATACTTGCGAAAGTTATGGATATTGTTCTTTAATTCATTTTTTTAATTGGACTCTTAGACTATGAACAGGATTGATAAGTTATTCAAGAAAAAGAAAAAAGCTCTGATAATATTCATCACTGCTGGTGATCCGAATTTGAAGACAACCATAAATCTGGTTAGGGAATTAGAAAAAAGTGGAACTGACTTGATCGAGTTAGGTGTCCCATTCTCTGATCCTTTAGCTGATGGACCAGTGATTCAGAAGGCGTCATTGCGATCTCTGAATGCCAGGACTACTGTTAAAAAAATTCTCAATACAATCCGTGAAATCAGAAAATTTTCCGAAATTCCTATTGTCTTATTCACAGCTTACAATCCAATATTCAAATACGGAACAAAAAAGATAATTAACGATTCAAAAAAAATTGGGATAGACGGATTCATCGTACCTGATTTACCTCCAGAAGAAGCTGATGATTTTCTAAAATTAGCAAAAACCGCAAATATGAAAATGATATTCTTACTTGCCCCAACTACCAAAAAAGAACGCATCCGATACATCGCAACTAAAAGCTCAGGCTTTTTATACTACATTTCATTAATGGGAGTAACTGGAGCAAGAGAAAAACTTGCATCCACAATAAAAAAGAAGGTCGCAGAAATAAAAAAGATTACATCCAAACCAGTCGTTGTAGGATTTGGTATATCAAAACCCGAACACGCAAAAGAAATCGGGAAAATCGCTGATGGAGTGGTCGTGGGAAGTGCTGTAGTCAGAATAATCGAAAAATCAGGAAACAAAAAAAGTATGCCAAAAGAAGTTGGCAATTTTGTTAGCAATTTGAAAAAAGCATTGAACAAATGCACTTAATAAATTATGAAATGAAATTATCCGATAATTTTATTGTATCCAGAATAAAAAAGGATAACAAAAATGAAGATGAGAAAGGCAACAACAAAAAGAAAGACTAAAGAGACAGGCGTTGAACTGACTCTAAATTTAGATGGTGAAGGAAAATACGAAGGCAAATTCGGAATCGGTTTTCTGGAACACATGCTCGAACTGTTTGCAAAACACGGATTATTCGATTTAAACATAAAGGCAAAAGGCGACATCGAAGTTGATTATCATCATCTAACAGAAGACATAGCGATATGTCTCGGACAGGCTGTGAAAAAGGCTCTCGGAGATAAAAAAGGCATCGTGCGATACGGAAACTTTGAATTACCAATGGAAGAAACACTTGTCAAATGTGCGATAGATATATCCGATAGACCAATACTTGTCTACAATGTCAAAATGCCAAAAGGGAAAGTCGGTGATTACGATGTGGAGTTAACGGAAGAATTTATGAGAGCATTCGTAAACAATAGCGGATTAAACCTTCACTTGAACCTGATATATGGTTCCAATCTACATCACATCAACGAAGCAGTTTTCAAAGGATTAGCCAAATCCCTTTCACAAGCAACAAGAATCGACAAGCGCATCAAAGGTGTAATGTCAACAAAAGGCATTATCTAAACCGCATTAAAACACCTATTCAAAAAACAATATCCTGTAGGGACAGAACATTGTTCTGTCCATTTTATTGTAGGGAACAGTCGCGACTGTTCCCTACCAATCGAACACAAAATCATTGACAATCATCCCTCAAGAACCGCGTATAAAGTTTCTCCGACTTCACAAAAGTCTTGATTTTGAGAAACATCGAGTATTATCGTTTCTTAGTCTTTTAATTAATATCTAAGGATCGCAACAAAAAACAAGATGACAGGCATTAAGAAAAAAGTGAATGACAAATTCACACAAAAGCATCTCAAAAAAGCCACATCCAACAAATGGAAACACGCAAAGGACATCTGGGAGCATATTGGAAAAGATTACAAATCCGCCGCAAAAATGATGGATGGCAGTGAAAACGAAGAGCAACTCCAAAGCAAAGGAAAAGTAACCGCCGATAAGCTCATCAAAGGATTAGCCATCGACAAAACTCACAAAGTCCTCGAAATAGGATGCGGCATAGGAAGAATCGGACGAGAATTAGCACCACACTGTCAGGAAT
>CAZYWQ010000532.1:0-2361 GCA_964651675.1 uncultured Candidatus Sumerlaeota bacterium
TCTCATAACCGTTGCATGAGAGTATTTCCCGCCGGTGTATTCATCTCGCAAATCACAGTGAGCATCCAGTTGTATTACTTTTATATCACCATATTTTTTATTGTATGCCTTGATGATGGGATATGTAATTGTGTGTTCACCACCAATATAGACAACCATTTTGTCATCGTTAATCAATTGGTGAGAAGTTTCTTCAATAATTTCAACTGTTCGAAAAATATCACTGATAGGAAGTTCCAAATCACCAAAGTCAGATATAGCAAGTGATTCAAGGTCTCTCTCAAGGTAAGGACTATATGTCTCGAGATTGTTGGAAGCTAATCTGATTTGACAGGGTGCAAATCTTGAACCTGGTCTGTAGGATGAAGTCGAGTCGAATGGCAATCCGACTATAACTACTTCGGCTTCTTTATAACTTCTATCAGCCGTTAAAAAATTATTATATTGTGGATGGTAGTTCATTTTAAAGCAGCTCTAATATAATTTGGTAAAATAAAAGAACTCTTATGAATCTCATCATTATAATATTTTAATTCAAGATTGTATTGATTGAATCTTTCTGATTGAAAATCTTTAATGGGATCATTTTTTTTGGACGCAAATGAAAAACCCCATATTCCACTCGGATATGTAGGAATGCTGGCTGTATATAAGTGAACTATTTTATAAATTTGTTTCAATGTTTTATGTACTTTATTAATAAGTTGAAGATTAAAAAATGGTGATTCACTCTGTGCAATCATAATACCATCTTCTTTCAATGCCTGATAAACACTTTTGTAAAATGGCTCCTCAAAAAGTCCTACAGCGGGTCCAATGGGATCAGTTGAATCTATTATAACAATGTCAAATTCATTTTTATGATTTGCCACATATTTTATTCCATCTTCTATACATATTTCTACTTTCGAATTGTCAAGTTCATTTGCAGTAAATGGAAGATATTTTTTTGATACATCAACAACCATTTTATCAATTTCAACAAGAGTAACTTTCTTAACTGTTTTGTGTTTTATAACTTCTCTGATTGTTCCACCATCACCACCGCCTATTATTAATATGTTTTCTGGATTCGAATGTGTAAATAAGGGAATATGTGTTATCATTTCGTGGTATACAAATTCATCCCTTTCCGTTAACATTACCAGACCATCAAGTAGTAAGACTCTTCCAAATTCATAGCTATCGAAAATGTCGACTTCTTGGAATTCACTTTTGTCACTATGAATCCATTTTTTCACCTTCATAGAGAAGTTAAGATTATTTGTATGTTTTTCTGTAAACCATAACTCCATTTTATGAATACTCCTTTGTTAGCAGCTACTAACGATGTATGAAGAAACTGAGGGGATTTAGAATATCGAATCCAAAATTATTTCCATAGAGCCACACAGGCAAAAGCAACACCAATTCGTTCAACTTTATGTTCGATAGAGGTAGAATGAATTTTTTTAATAGGGAATTTTCGTAGTTCCATACTTCTTTTTGCCATATCTATTACGATTTTCTCAATGTCTTCTTTATGTCCTCTTGCTGAATATTCCATTATTACACCGGGAGAAGTCTCGTCTTCCGGTTCAGCAGCAGCTACGGCGGCTGCGATTACTTCACCTTTTAAGTCCGAAGTAATTGAAGCGTATGCAACGGGAACTATTGAGCCATAGGGAAATTTAATGGAATCAATTTTTTCACAATTCGGAGGTAAGATACTACTGACTTTTACAAGATTTGTATTCCCAATGCCAGCATCCAATAGAGCAAAATCAAAGGCATTTAATGGCGTCAGAGCATCTCCTTTGCCGGATGCCAGGAAGAATTTTTCAGGTGTGGTTATTAACATATTCTTTTCCTACTGTTCAATGGTTATTGTGTTATTGGTACAATTTCGACTAATTCCTCAGTGACTTTGTCTTTTTCTTCGTCTAATATACCACGAAAGATTTCTTTGGTTTTAAATTTTTTAGCACCAAGTTTTTCTTTCAAGAATTCAAATGCTTTCCAGGGATCCACTGTGTTACCGCAGGTAAAGACATCAACGGCTGCATAATTATGTTCGGGCCAAGTGTGAATAGCGAGATGTGATTCTGCGATAACAACCACTCCACTCACACCATAAGGATTAAACATATGAAAGATGCTATTCACGATGGTTGCGCCACTTTTTCTTGTGGCTTCATTCATTAATATCTCAATCTGTTTAATGTCGTTCAATATCTCCGAATTACAATCATAATATTCTACCATAAGATGACGACCTAAAGCTTTCATCGTTTAATCCTCCTTTCTTTAAAATGATGGGGGAGCACTAACCCATAAAAGTACTGCTTTTGCACTATTAATATTCTCAATATAGTGTTGCTT
>CAZYWQ010000533.1:0-2361 GCA_964651675.1 uncultured Candidatus Sumerlaeota bacterium
TCTTTAATCTGATTGAAACTTAGAAAGAAAATTGAATGGATCGATAGACTTTATTTATTTTCGGTATCCATCATAATCTTGTTAGGCTTTATGGTTGTGTTCATCTATGCTTTGAAAAGTAAAGTGGTAATTCTTAGCCAACCTTTCCGTATAATGACTCTACTTTATTTTTTATTTTACCTAATTATAGCAAGATATGTATATTGGATCTTCGCAGAGAATGGAATGGTGTCTCATTATCGCACTGTATCAATCTGTCTTGCAAAATGGTTTCTTGTTCCAGCAATTATAACTGAGATATGCTTACTAATTACTGGACTCTTTCGGAAAAAATCCCTACCTGATAAGCTAAAGATAATATATATAATTGTTCCTCTAAGTATTTACCTTTATTATGATTCGGATTTATTAAAAGTCATACCAGTTGTTATCATTGTAGCTATCGGAATAAGCTATATTAAAATGATGATTGCGACCGAAAAAAAGTTGATGGTGTGTTCTTTGTTAAAAACAGTTTTGTATGTTAGTGCACTTTTGCTGATCGTATTTTATGCTTCATTCTTTTTTATTGATTATAAAACCATTATAGGAGAAGGCGAAAACTCGAAGCAAATCAAGCTCGCAGAATTAAATTATCATTATCAGATGAATCCGATACCAATTACCTCCATCGAAATTATGGGAGATTGGGTAAGAGAAAATACTCCGGAAAATTCGCTTTTTTTAATACCACCAGAAAAAACAAAAGATGGTTTCGGCATATGGTCGAAGCGAGCTAAGTTTTTCTCCGTTAAACTCTTTCCCTATACAAGTGATGGGATTCTGGAATGGAAGAGGCATTATCTTAGTATGTGGGGATTGTTGCCTGATGAACAGCATTCTGACAATAGCATATATAAAAAGGCGTTAAATGATTATGGTGCCGGGAAAATAGGGAAAGCATATGAGAATTTGTCTCCTGACTACATCCTAAAACTGTCTAAAATATATGGTATAGATTATATAATCACACCTACTTTGTATGACAGTGAAGAACTAACTCTGATTCATCAAGCTGGTAATCTTCATAGGAGTCGACGCCATCGCGATTTTCTTTATCTTTATGCGATTAAGAAAGGCTAAATTCGTAAGCCTTAATAGTAGTGTTACATTACGGTTTCTTAGGAATCTCAATTTGGAGGAAAAGAAATGGATATGTTAAAAGTTGCAAAAGGTAAGATAGTCAATGCAAAAGGCGAACCAGTGCGTTTAAGAGGAACTTGTGCAGGTGGATGGATGAATATGGAGAATTTTATCAATGGTTATCCTGGTGCTGAATACACTCTCAGAGCGGCTTTTGCGGATGTTTTGGGAGAAAACAAGGCAAGATTCTTTTTTGAACGATTACTCGATTATTTCCTTGCAGAAGAAGACATTGCCTTTATGAAAAAATGCGGTGCGTCAGTGGTGCGACTTCCTCTTAATTACCATCACTTTGAATCTGATGCAGAGCCTTTTAAATATTTAGAAGCAGGATTTAAAAGATTAGAAGAAGCCGTAAAATGGTGTGCTAAACATAATTTATATGCGATTTTTGATATGCATGCAGTGCAAGGATGTCAAAACACAGACTGGCACTGCGATAATGCAAGTCGATATGGATTTTTCTGGCATCATCCTCACTTCCAAGATCGGTTTGTAGCTTTATGGGAAGAGATTGCCAGGCGATTTGTAGGGAATTCTGCTGTTGCAGGATACAATGTGATGAACGAACCCTTGACCATATCTGCTCGGAGTCGATTCACTTTTCCATTTACACCCAATTGGGATAAGATTAATAGTATTTATCGTCGTGTTGTTAAGGCAATTCGCACATACGACCCTAATCACATTATTTTCTTAGAAGGCGATAACTTTTCGTGTAGTTTTGAAAAACTTGATGAACCTTTTGATGAAAATCTTGTTTATAGTAGTCACAATTATAGTGAAACAGGATTTGGTCCTGGAGAATATCCTGGGACAATAAATGGTCGATATTGGGACAGGAAAAAACAAGTAGAGGTTTTTCTTGAACATCCAGGCACTCAGTTTACTCGGAAACATAAAGTCCCGTTATGGAGTGGTGAATTTGGTGTGGTGTTTAATGGTCCTCCTGAAGAAATTAACTATAGACTAAAAGGAATTGATGACCAGATCAGTGTGTTTGAAGAATATGATGCACATTGGACAACCTGGAATTACAAAGATGTAGGTGTGATGGGTTGGCTCGAAGTTGATCCTGAATCGGATTATATGCAGGTTATAGCACCTGTTTTAAAAGCGAAATATGAACTCTCTGCTGATTTTTGGATGCAATGGTTACCTCACACTCAGGCAAAAAAG
>CAZYWQ010000534.1:0-2355 GCA_964651675.1 uncultured Candidatus Sumerlaeota bacterium
TGTCCCAAATGAACATAGTAATATTCTTCTTCTGTCAGCCTGTCCAAATCATCATGATTGTAAACATATAAGTACCTTAAGATGATTAAAACTTGTTAAGTTAACTATCTAATAATCTGGTAAATAAGATTTAATCTGTTTTAGCGTTTCCGATTTTTTGATAAAAATTACTTCTTTAATTGATAAACCATAGTAAATTCATTTTCTCCTGTTTTAAAATAGGCAAGTACATATTTATCCGATAATTTTTCTCTTAGTTTTGATGGCCAATCTTGTAAAATACCATTCTTATTGAGGATTTTACATTCTTTCTCATCATATTTCTTTATTGGCATACCAAGTGAATCGATTTTCGACATTCCAATCCAATCACCTATTGTGCTAACTTTATCATTTGTAATATCATAGGTATAAGTAACTGGGTTTTTAATTTTAGTAAAATCAGAAATGAGTACCATTTTAGTCTCAGGGAAATATATTACACTGCATTGATAAGGAAATGGATCTTTTTCAGTAAGCACTATAGGATGTAATTTCCTTATGGTTAAATCATTAATATCTATTTCGACTAAATTGTCACCTAATACACAATACACTTTTCCCAATTCATAATCAGTATCGAACATAGACATAGCTTTATAAGAAATAACCTTCGTTTTACCTGTCGATTCATCAAAACTTAATAAATTATAGGTAGGATCACTTTTTTTATCTGCAACACCCATTGCTAATATAAAACTTGTATTTTCCCCCACATGAGATGAATGAATGATATTTTCAATATCTTTTGTTTTTGCCTTGGCTTTTTGGATATTGGCTGAAAAGCCAGATACAGCATCATATTTTAATGTACATATTTCGCGACTAACAATAAAATCAAATTCATCTCTTTCTTCACCCTCTATTGTGATCGCCCAAGGTCCATTTACGGGACCGACATTCATCATATGCATCCAGGGAGATTTCAATATTTTTCTTGATTTAAAATCGATAATATTGCTGAGATTGCAAGCTACTGAAAGTGAAGGGTTATCTTCTTTTAACTCTAAAATCCATATTTTATCTCCATTACCTTCGAAAAACAACACACCGTTATCTAAATGGTTATTTGAATACTCAATTGCCTCTGGCACATTTTGAATCTCTACAGCTTTAATTTTAATACCTTCATCTTCTGAGATTAAGCTAACACAAATAATCATTAATATAAAAGTACAATAGAGGATTTTAAGGCTATAAGGTTTCTTGATAGCTTTTACTTTTTGGTTCATTATTGGATACCTCCTTATTTAGATTGTATAATAATCATGCTATTTCCTCACTCCTTCCTATTACATTTCCATTATGAGAGAAAAGAGGAAAAAGTGATTTCTAGCTTTAACAGGCAATATATTTAGCATTAAATTTTTTTTAAAGAAGTGTTCTTGATACTTTAAAAATCCATAATGCACTTTAGATAAAGACACTAGAATTTTTTCTAAAAACTAACAACAGATACCATATCATTTCCACCCCGTAGCAAGTACGGGGTGGAAAAAACTTATTATTATGTAAGCAGGAATTTGTTAATATTTCAGAAGTTTCTGATGCATATTCTTATCTATGAGTTTGTTGTATCGTACTATAGTAAAACAGATAAAATCTTTAAATCAGATTTCCTGAATCAAATTTGATTATTCTTCTCTAGAATCACAAAAAGCTGTGCATCTACGGTAGCCTTCCTGACACGCTTCGGTGCATTTTGTATCTCGACCCCCAGAACATCCGGGATCTGGGGGGCAGTTTTGAACACAGGTGGTTTGAGTTTGACTGCAAAATGATGAGCAAGCCAAACCACTTATGTATTTACAAAGAGCTTTACATCCTAACGCTGCCATTTTACATACTTTATCATTAACCACTTTCGCTGTAGCGCTTGCTTCACAAGCTTCCTTAATCCACTCACATAATTCACAACATTCTTCATCAAACTCATCCTGACCCGGATTATCACTTTTAGCACCATTAACATCAATCATTTTCATAGGGCAATTATCAGCATATTCATATAAATTTACATTATTAAAACTACCTAACGGATCACGAGAAATAAAACGCCCTAACATCGGATCATACCAGCGCTTGTAGAAGTAGTATAAGCCGAAATCGTTATGAAATTCTTTAGTTGTTAGGTGATAGCCGTTTGCTGAACCCGAGACGACATTACCGAAGGCGTCTTGGACATAGTTGGCTGCTGGTTGTCCAGAAGAGTTTGATAGTGCCACTACATTGCCTAAAAAGTCAAAATGCTGTCTCTAATACACAACTCCGAGACCACGACACTCGACGTCATCTCCTTTGCCGTATACAGCTTGA
>CAZYWQ010000535.1:0-2355 GCA_964651675.1 uncultured Candidatus Sumerlaeota bacterium
GTATTTCCACCATCAGTTGAGCGACTGATACTTTCATAAGCTTCTCCCCATTGATGTCCTAACCATACGGTTTTAGTTATCGGATCAACTTCAACACAATCTACATTATTAACTGCAATTCCATCTGATTCCGATTTGGTTGTCCAGGAAGTGCCATTATTGAGAGAGTAAGCACAAGCATAATCTATGGTTTCACCTGTGAATGGTTCAACACCAACCCAGATGGTCGAGTTTCCATCTGTTGCGACAGCAGTTATACTACATTGAAAATCTGTACCGAATATTTCGGATACGGTAAATGTGCGCCAGCTTTGTGTGTAACGGTCATACCTTCTTAAGGCTCCTTCTAAAGTATAACCAGCTCTGTTTTCCCCGTTTGAATAGGCAAACCAAACATATTGTGGTGCAACAGCAATATCCCATATTTTGTCATCGGGTGGTAATCCATTTACTAAAAAATTAAGTCCTATGATGATAATTAAAATAATAATTGTTTTCTTCATTGTTTTCTCTCTCATCGACTTGTTTTAATTATCTTAGGACTATTATTAATATTGATAAAGTGTCAAGATATTAGTTAATAGGTTTTAAAAAATACAATTCGTATAATGAATGAATATTTTATTTGGGAATTTTTGTTGATAATATTATTTGTTTTTGAATGATACTGAATTTGTTCTATATTTGAATCATATCAAATCAGGGTAAAAGTGAAATGATGAACATCAAGTTTGAAATTGAAAATTTGATCAAGAAGGCGTTAGAGAAAACTCGAAAAGAAAATAGCATTGAGTCCAAAATCAGCCCGATAATTGTCGAAATTCCGAAGGATAAAAGCTTTGGCGATTATACATCCAATGTGGCGATGATGCAGGCAAAGGCATTCAAAAGGAAACCACGAGATGTTGCTGAATTAATCGTAAAATCATTGCCTGATAATCAGATAATTGAGAAGAGCGTTGTAGCTGGAGCAGGATTTATAAATATATTTCTGAAGCAAATATGTTTTGAAAAAATCTTGAAACAGATTAATAGTGAACAAAGTAAGTATGGGATTTCAAATCGAGGACAGAATAAAAAAGTCAATGTGGAGTTTTTAAGTGCTAATCCCACTGGTCCTTTGCATATTGGTCATGCTCGAAATGCTATCTTGGGCGATGTTATTTCTCGATTGTATGAAGCGAATAGTTATGAAGTTACGCGTGAATATTATTATAATGATGGTGGCGTTCAGATGATGAAATTAGGGGAGACTCTACGGGCAAGATATTTGCAATTATTAGGCGATAATGTCGATATTCCTGAGGATGGTTATAAGGGTGATTATATGATTGACATAGCCAAGAAATTGCTTGAAGATATAGATGATAAGTATAAAGATAGCAATGATATACGAGTCTTCACAAAATATGCTGCGGATGTTATTATGGAAGACATAAAAGATGACCTTGATAAGATCGGAATTCATTTTGATGTTTATTCAAATGAGAGTGATTTGTTTAAAGAAGGCAGAGTTCAGGTGACTTTAAGTGAGCTTGAGAAAAAGGGATACATTTATGAAAAAGATGGAGCGATATGGTTCAAGAGTTCAGAATTTTCTGACACTGAAGACAGAGTGATTAAAAAAAGTGATGGGAATTATACTTATCTTACTCCGGATATTGCTTATCACAGGGAGAAATATTTAAGGGGATTCGATGAGATCGTAAATGTCTGGGGAGAAGACCATAAGGGATATATCGATAGATTAGCAAGTGCTGTTGAAGCCTTAGGTTTTGATAAAAATGCGTTGAAGGTTATTATTTATGGCATTGTAAACTTGTTCAAAGATGGGAAAAAGATGAAGCTGTCCACAAGAAGTGGAGAGTTTATGACATTTAAAGAAATTCTGAATGAATTGGATGCTGATGTTATAAGATTCTTTTTTTGTATGCGAAATGCAATCAGTGAAATGGTCTTCGACTGGAATTTAGCAAAGGAAACATCGGAGAAGAATCCTGTGCATTATGTGAGATATGGTCACGCACGAGTCTGTAGCATCTTCGCAAAGGCAAAGGAGAAAAGTATCGAATGGAAGGGGATAGAAGAATCTGATTTATCCTTGTTAACAACTCCTGAAGAGAGAGATTTAATCAATACGCTTTCTACATTTCCTGATATTGTTGAGGAAGCACTCGATAATTTCGCACCACATATCTTGACAGATTATTTACGCGATCTTGTGTGTTATTATCATAAATTTTATCACGACCATCGTGTAATAAACGATGACATTGAACTGATGAATGCTCGCTTTGCACTCATCGACTGCACAAGAATTGTCCTGAAAAACGGCTTAAACATCTTAGGAATCAC
>CAZYWQ010000536.1:0-2343 GCA_964651675.1 uncultured Candidatus Sumerlaeota bacterium
TACAGAGATGGTCAAGGAACGAATTGAACCGACTGTTAAAACCTTACGCAAAGCACATCCCGAAACGCCTATTCTTTTAGTCGAAAATCCACACAATGCAAAAACGAATTCGGGAAATATTGAACTCCGTAAAATATATAAGCGATTGAAAGACCAGAAAATTCCAAATCTGTACTATCTTCCGGGCGAATGTCAGCTTGCTGGTGATGAAAATGGCACAGTTGATGGAGTTCATCCAACAGATCTCGGCTTTTATCGTATGTCTAAAACCTATTATCCAATGATTAAATATATTTTGGACAAGTAGTACAAATCCGTAGGGACAGAACACTGTTCTGTCTTTTGTATCTGTAGGGACAGGATATTGTCCTGTCCTTAGGAAAAGGAATGGTTTTGCATAGATAGCTTGTGGTTTAAACTTACTAAAATAGGAGAAGATTCTATTGAACAAGAACATAATCAATATCCTTATGTTATCAATAACTTTATTATTCTTATGCAGTTGTTCTTACTTATGCAATCGTGCGGATGATGCTATGGATATGGTTGATGTAGGATTCACATTTTCCACTAAACCTGGTATTGCGGTATGGTATGATTTTGTTCCTGTTGTTCCGATTGGAATCAGTTATGTCGATGGCTATTTTGTCGGATTAGGAGGTGGCGGGTTCCGTTTCTTCTCACATCATTTTCAGAGACACTTTGGTCTTGTCCTTTGGGGACAGGAAGAAGTTACATTTCGTTATTCCAAACAAGATTTAGACGATATGACAAATACTGAAAGAGATGAAGCGACCAACTTTCAACGAACAGGACTAATAGGAATGATACAAGGACCATTCCCAGGTCCAGACTATCTCATATCCTGTCCGCACTATCTTCACATAGGATGGATTGGAGCAGTTGCATCACCGCGTTATTTACAAATGCTTGATTTTATAATCGGTTGGACAACACTCGATATTTGTTTTGACGATGATTGGGAACAAGAAGAATAACCATAATATAAAATATTTTTTTAACCGCGTTAATCCGCGTCAAATATATTTCTCATCTGTATTAATTACCATAAAGTCACCAAGTCACAAAGATAAATACTTAATCACGGAAACACGGAATTACGGAATCACCGAAAAAAACTATCAATTATTTTTTTTATATCCGATATAAAACTGTTAATAATTATAACATTCAATTAATTTAATTCCAATTCCCTTTCCGTGTTTCCGTACCTCTGTGCTTCCGTGATATCTTATAAAAATGTTTAAAATGGAGATAATTAGTTAACTACTCTTTTGATCTCTAATGTCGCTTTAGCGAAATTTAGTAGTAATCCAACTTTTAATCCGGTTGCTTTTAAATAAGATCTCAACTGAGCCAAATGACTATCATTAAATTCCTTTACTGCTTTTAATTCTACTATTACTTCTTCGTTTATTATTAAGTCCAAACGATGGGATCCAACTTCTTTACCATCATAAAATATTCTTATTTCTTTCTGTGTTTCAACTTTTAAACCTTGCTTTTCTAATTCAATTGGTAGAGCAGATTGATAAATAGATTCTAAAAAACCAGGACCTAACTTTTTATGAACAATTATAGCACACTCAATGATCTTACCAGTTAATTCTTTTAATTTTAATTCCATTTCCGTGCCTCCGTACTTTTGTGTTTCAATGATTCTTTATAAGACTTTTCAATGTAAAATCAAATCACGGAAACACGGAATTTCTAAATCACGGAATAATACAATTAAATACTTTTTTAACTTCAAATATTATATTATTAATAATCTTATCGGTCAATTCTTTTAATTTAAAGCCTTTTTTCGTGTTTCCGTACTTCAGTGCTTCCGTGATTTCCTATATAATTTTGTACATAACAATGAAGCTAATTCTAACTCCACTTCCCTGGAATTTTTGTTTGGCAGGAAGGGCATTTGGAGTCTTTGATGATGTTGGATTTAATATAATAGCCGATGCGGTCGATAAGAACGGTTTTGCATTTCGGACAGTAGGTCTTCTCGGCTTTGTGTCCGGGAACATTGCCAAGGTAAATGTAATGCAATCCATTCTTAATCGCAATCTCATAGCACCGCTCAAGTGTTTTGATTGGTGTCGATGGCAGGTTCTTAATCTTATACGCAGGATGAAATCGTGAGAAGTGTAATGGAACATCAGGACCTAAATTATCCATTATCCACTTCGTCATTTCATCAATTTCTTTTTCCGAATCATTCAATGTGGGAACAATCAAATCTACAAGCTCAAACCAAATACCAATATCTTTCAATACCTTCAATGTGTTTAAAACAGGCTTCAGTTCTCCCCCACAGTACTCTTT
>CAZYWQ010000537.1:0-369 GCA_964651675.1 uncultured Candidatus Sumerlaeota bacterium
GTCTTAATCTGATCCAATTCAGGGTTAAATGGTTCCAACAAGTTTTTAATACTGATTGAGACCTTGCGGTTCTTCTCGACAATAAGGATTTTCAGTGATTTATCCATAATGTATGCCTCGTAAATGGAAGTAGGTGAATAGCAAAAGACAAATAACAAATGTCAAATGCCAAATATCAAATCAATGCCAAAGCTCCAATGTTTAAAACAGACCAAATGAAATTCAAAGAATCGATTACACAGAAAGCTCAGCCTCATTATAATTTGCTCCAATACTTGTCCCCGCCCTGACAAGCTGTTTTAAAATCTCATTTGATATGATGTTCTGGGGGATACTTTTACAAAATTCAATAATTCTTTCTCCAAACAA
>CAZYWQ010000537.1:379-2342 GCA_964651675.1 uncultured Candidatus Sumerlaeota bacterium
GTAGTAGGGAATCCCGCTTTTCGGGTCCAATTTGAAATCGAGCATAACCTCACCTCCTTTCTAAAACATTATAAATATATTTTATTATTGTTATAAATAAATAGTACATTAAAGATATATGAATATATTCCGCTTGTCAAGAAAAAAAATAACTTTTTGGTCGGAAAATTAGAAAAAATCCTATAAAAATAAAAAATCTAAATAAAACGGTATGTTAAATGAATAAGAGGTAAGTTCTCAAAAACTCTGGGTAAAGTCACCCTCATGTATTCGTTGCAACAATTTGTGACTCCATCAACTGATAAAGAGGAGGTAGTTTATTTTTCTGTTCGATTCGATCCTGTAAGTAATCCCAAAACGAGATACCCAATTTACGACAAGTCTTTTTCAGACTCGTAAAGGTATCTCGACACTGTTTGCCTCTGTGGCTTCGGGTGGATCCGCTTACTTTTCGTCTCTTAACAAATTCTCTGATATCACGCTCACTCAAATTATTGTGTAACGGGATATCAGGTCGATCTAAAACAAGAAGCAATTCGGATTTATTCTGATACAGTCGTTTTAAAGCCAGATCTAATAAGGAAAAACCGGTTTTACGAGTAAAAAGGTTATCAAATCGATTTTCTAAATCTTTTTTCTTTTTTTGGCCGGGGTGGTAGCGATATTGTTTAAGGTCACGGTAAAATTGCCAAATATCCGTTTTAGTCTGTTCCAGGAGTTGATGGTGGTGTTCATTAAATCCAACGATTTTCTGGATACTCCGTTCAGCATGAACCCAGCATAGGCCGTGGAGGAACACCTTAAATTGACCGGCATCATCACTGATAATGGCTAACTCAGGATTAAATCCGTGATGGATGATGCTGCCGATTAGGGCACCTTCGGTGGCAATACGTTGATGACGCTGCAATTTGAATTTTTGGCGCTTTAAAAAATTGATCCACCGGGTTTCATTTTTAAAGATCTTGTTTTTGTGACAGGACAATTTGGAAATCTGGAAATCAGGAAGTTTCTGATCGGCCATATATTCAAGGGCCTGGTCGTTTAAAACAAAATCCGTGTGTTCACAACGTAAAAGGTTAAGAAAATTTATTCGGCTTTTGCTGTCCGTACTTTTAAACCAGGCAAAGTATTCATTGCCGATGTGGGTGCAGTATCCGTTTCGGCCATCGTGACGGGCACCAGTATCGTCAACGTTAATATAGGAGGATATTTTCAATCCTGTGGATAGAATCTGATCTTTTTCATCATGGAAGCGATCTTTGTCTTTAATAATGATATTGTTGATCTGTCCGGTTGATATATGCACACCCAGTTCGTGCAATTGCTCTTTAATAAGAGGTTGAGTGACATGACAGCCATAGTACTGGTAGAGGATAAAGGCTGTCAGTGTAGGGCCAAAATGGCTTCCGGTAATATGCTCAGGCAATTGACCCAAGACATATTCCCCAGAAGGTGTTTGCCAGCGTTCGCGACGATAGCGCGTATTCCAGTTGCCGATCATTAGCTCCTGGACGATGTAATCTTGGTAGCCTTTCAATTTGCTGCCATCAGGAAGATGGTCAGGTTTGACAGAAACTACTTCATGAATTTGCATCTTTTTACTCTTGGATTTTTTAGAACGCTTCTTTCTTTTTTTGGTTTTGCCTCTATTTGAGGTGGTTTCGAGACGGGATGGTTTGATTTTGGGTCTTGGTTTCTGATTTTTTAATCTCGCTATCTCGTCTCTTAATCGCTGTATTTCTTCCATTTGCAACTGAATGATTTCCAAAAGTTCAGCCACTAATGGGGTGATTTGGTCTTTAGGGATTTTGGGTAAACGAGTTGTTGAGCTCATAAGTCTGCTGTAACACAACAACTTTTAATAGTCTAGATTTTTTTTCATCTACCCGAATTTATTGAGAACTTACAAAAATAATATCTAATTATTTTTTATTTTTTCCTCGGACAATGCCGATGGAAG
>CAZYWQ010000538.1:0-2338 GCA_964651675.1 uncultured Candidatus Sumerlaeota bacterium
AAGCAGCGGTAAGTAGATTTTTTCTGTGTGCCGCAGGGGTGCCTTAGGTGAGCCAAATGCTTTTCTTTTCCTGCAAGGTTACTTCAACGAAGGTGAGTGCATGACCCTTTTTTATTTTGTAGGGATTTGATTTATCAAATCCGATTAATTACTCTATATTCACGATTGCGGTTCGCACTCTAATTTTGCCCACCATTTCGGATCTATCTTATCAAATACTTTATCTCTTTTCTCAATATCTTCAATATATAACCATTCTTCATCCGACAATTTTTTATCTTTGATCCTTTTCAATAACAAATAATGAACTCGTTTAAAAGTATCATAATGATTGACAAGCCTAATTTCAGCATAATCTTTAGCACTGAATGTGCTTATAAGAAATTGCCAATCCGAAGACTGCAACAGAAGCAGCTCTCGTGCAAGTAGCTTCAAAAGCCTTTGAATATCACTATCCTTATTATCAGAATATTTACGAGAAACATCTATCATCAACTCCTCTGCTTCATAAACACGCTTCCAGGTCCATTTATTGATGTCATTCAACCAGATATAATGATAACCACCTTCTCCCCAGGAACCTTCAGGAATGGAAATTACTTCAGTTGGTTTATGTTCTTTTAGATAAGCACTGCAAGTTGTTAGTTGTATTTCTGGAATATCTGATATTTTCTTAACCACATAATAAAGCCATCTCGGACCTTCAAACCACCAATGTCCAAACAATTCAGTATCATAAGGTGATGTTAATATCCCAGTCTTTCCAGTTTTATTATAATACTCTTTTAAAATATCAGTAACTAAAGATGCAAAGTGAGAAGCCTGTTCCTCGAGAACATTTTCGATATCATCCGAGAAATAAGGTTGTTTATCAGCAAGGTCAGCCTTCGCACTCGTAATTCTCCAATACTTATGACCGCCAGGAAATTTCTTTTTATGAAAATCAAGATACAATCCATTTCCAGGATAACCCCATTCTCCACTCCAGACCTGCAATCCCGTCCTGGAATCCCGTGTAAAGACTGCTACAGGCTCTTTATCCTCAATATAGGATTTAACATAATAAGGTTGATAAGGAGTTCTATCAGGATCTTCAGGCAATGGTTTATATTGGTCACTAAATTGCTTCCATAAAGTCTTCAATGCTTCGAATTTATCCAAATAAACACCGATGGCTTTACCACCTTTTAACAGATGAGAATCAATGATGAAATACTTAATCCCATTCTCACTCAAGAATTCCTCAACACCTTTTCTCAAATAATGAATCTCTTTCCAGTCCGCAATAGGTGATTTCCATACATATCTTGGGCGGTATGCACATTCCGGTAACCAGATACCCTGAGGCTGTTTCCCGAAATTTTTCTTATAATTTTCCACACCCATTTTTACTTGCGCTTGAATACTTATATCCTGGCTCAACAAAGGGAAATAACCATGAGTAGCTCCACAAGTAATTATCTCAATATGTCCTTCATCCTGTAATTTCTTAAACGCATCCACCAGATCGTAATGATAAGTTTCTTCAAACTGTTCCTTGATATGCCGATAGTAATCCTGCCACATCTGAGCCAATTCAGCAAAATGCTTCTGACCATAATGGATAAATTCCTCTTTATCTTTCTTTGCCGATTGAATCTTTGTATCCAAATAAGATATAAACTCATTCTTAAAATCTGGATGTTTCAACATCTCGACAAGAATTGGTGTTAGTCCAATTGTGAACTTAGGAGAATACCCCTCATCGACAAGTTTATAAACAACATCCAACAAAGGGATATAAGTCTCAGCCGCAGCCTCATTAAGCCAATCAAGACCATGGGGCCATCTTCCATGCGATATTACATAAGGAAGATGTGAATGTAAAATAAAGGTGAATTTCCCAATGGCTTTTGTCATATTTTATTCCCTCAATCTTTATTAAAAACTATGATTCACTTTTTTGTAACTTTGATTTTCAGATATATTACGACAACAAACACTCAAAAATCAAATAATACTATCAGTAAAAAATTACAGATGTTTCACTCAACCAATAAAGCCTTGTCAAGATAATTAATATACGAATCCTAACAATTTCATTATTCCCAATGTAAACAATAAAAAAAGGGAACATCCTTAACGGTATGTTCCCTCAGAAAATGATTAGTTTTATATTACCAAAATTTAATAAATTGTCCAATCGCCTACGCTTACACTATACTCGATATATTCATGAATATCATCGGCAAGAATTGGATCTAACGAGCTCATACTAAAGCCTAATATACCAATCTGCATATGTGTATCAATATTCGAATCATTATGACTAATAGGAGAAAAAGAAGCAGCAGTGCCA
>CAZYWQ010000539.1:0-2324 GCA_964651675.1 uncultured Candidatus Sumerlaeota bacterium
CCAAACTATAACCAGTCACTGCTTGTTTTTCAAGATGATGGGCAAGTAGATGTTTATGGAGTAGGATATAATTTTCAGGTAGGTAGATTTGAGCCTTGGGGATTCATATATAGTGAAGGAGCAAGGATACTTGATAAAACTACGGAAGATTGCATAGTAAATTCAGCAGAAGCTGTAAAGGGTGTTATGCATCTGATTGAAATGCAACATTTGTACAAGGTTACTTTTCCGACACCAACAGAAATAACGGCAAATGAGCTTTGGGATAATTTTGTTTATAAGCGTAATATTGCTGTAACCTGTCAACCGTCCTGGTATATTAATATCCTTAAGTCTTATAATGAGGAGTTGAAGATTAACAATAAAAGATATAAGAAAGAAAAACAGCCTGAGAAAATAATCGAACCTTTGGATTTTACTGTTGCGACATTTCCTACTGGTTCAAGTGGAATCGTGCAGTTAGCATCCGCTGGCGTTGGGAATCTAATTTTGTTCAAGCAAAAAGATGCCTATAAACGAAGAAAATGTGTTGCCTTAATGAAATTCATTGTTAGTCCTGAAAGTCAGAGAGAAGCACTTCCATTGACGAATTTATCGCCTTCAAGGAAATCGGTAGGTAATTTATACGATGATGATCCTATTCTTGGTCCTATTCAGCAGTACATTCCTCAAGCACTTCCTCCACCTTTGCATCCGGAATGGAAGAAAATTGATAGCATTTTAAATAGTGAGCTGAAAAGGATTTTGAAAGGGACCAAGTATAATGAAAAAGGGCGAAAGGTTTCTTATGGAGAAGATGAAGTGAAGGATATATTGGCATATTCCAAAATAAAGATAGATGTTTTGCTTGAAAATCTCAGAGAGAAGGAAATGGAGAAAAAACTCGAAGAGAAAAAGGCAAATGAAGCAAACTGAGAAAAATAATTCACCCGAAACTTCTAAGAAAGAAAAATCCTTATTTGTTTTGTTGGTTTATTGGGTAGTGCTATTTGTAATTATTTTTGCGATTGTAATAATATTAAGCATTTTAATTATAAAAATCTATATTAAAAATACCGAAGTGGAAGTTCCTAATGTTATTGGATTAACCACATACGAAGCGTTGGATAAACTTAAGTCATTAAAGTTGTATTTGAAACTCGACAAAAAAGTTTTTGATAATTATTTCGAGCGAGGTTACATTACACAACAGTATCCTCTTCCCAAGACCAAAGTGAAAATCAACAGTGTAATCAATGTTATGGTCAGTATGGGGAGTGAATATGCGACAGTTCCTGATGTTAGGAATAAAGATCTTATTTCAGCTGGTGTACTTCTTAGAAGAGACAGATTGGATTTAGGAGAAGTTGGATATTATTATTCTAATAGTATTCAGAAGAATAATATCATTTCGCAATATCCTTTGCCAGGAGAAAAAATTGTATTGAGTCGGAAAATCAATGCATTAGTCAGTTTAGGACCAGAGGTCGAATATTATAAAATGCCTGATTTAAAGGCAAAGACATTAGAGGAAACGAAGTTATCTTTGAATACTTATGGTTTGATATTAGGGAATATATCGAGGAAGAAAAATCAGGAAGTGGAAGAAGGACTAATTTTTGAGCAATCACCACTGGCAGGTTTGAAAGTTGCGAGAGGTGACCGAATTAATGTCACAATTTCATCTGGATTTTATGCAAGTCCATAATTTTTGAAAATTAATTTGAAAAGTGATTTATAACAATGAGTGATAAAAAACAATTGCGAAAGAAAAAAAGAAAAAAATTTATTCTTGCTCCTTCTATGTTGTCGGCTGATTTTGGAAATCTTCGGAGTGATTTGAGAAAGATTAAAAGAGCAGGTTGTAAATGGGTTCATATCGATGTTATGGATGGTCATTTTGTTCCTAATATAACATTTGGTCCTGATTTGATAAGGTCAATTAAAAAAAAGTCAGGATTGTTTTTTGATGTTCACTTAATGATAGAAGATCCTTTGAAATATGTCCAGGCGTTTGTTGATGCAGGTGCGGACCAGATTGGTTTCCATAGGGAAATATATGATAAAAATATTAAAAAAGCGACGATGCTGGTAAAGAAAATTGCGAAGAGAGTATCAATCGCAATTAAACCGTCTACCGAAGTTGATTCTCTTGTTAAACTATTTCCTATATTGGATATGGTGCTTGTGATGACGGTTGAGCCTGGTTTTGGTGGTCAGAAATTGATAACTCCTATGATAAATAAGGTGCGGGAATTGAAACTTCTGCGGGAAAAAATGGGACTGGATTTTTTGATAGGTGTTGATGGTGGGATCACTGAGAAAAATATTTTTTGTGTTTACAC
>CAZYWQ010000540.1:0-2318 GCA_964651675.1 uncultured Candidatus Sumerlaeota bacterium
CGAAACTGTCGAATTTTTCATCCAAAAATGTATGCGTGATTTCTCTTGCTCTATCACCTCTAAAATTAAAAAATATTATCGAATCACCATCCTCGATTTTTCCCAAAGGATTCTCATTCTCATCTACCACTACAATAGGTTTGACAAACTCATCGGATTCTCCCCTATCATACGCACCTTTTACAGCATCAATGGGAGACTTTACTTTATATCCTTTCCCCTGAGTCAATGCATCATACGCCAATTTAACTCTATCCCATCGTTTATCTCTGTCCATTGCATAATAGCGTCCGATTATGACACCTATCCTTCCGATTTTCTCCTCACTCATCATCTTATACACTTGGTTAACATATTCATTGCCACTCTTAGGTGGAGTATCTCTTCCATCAAGAAAACAGTGCAGGATGATTTTATCTTCAGGCAATCCTAATTTTTTTGCCAATCTTAATAAGGCATAATAATGATTATCCGAGCTATGAACTCCACCATCAGAAATGAGACCATACAAGTGGAGTTTCTTGCTATTCTCTTTAGCAATCTTCATTGCATCAACCAAAATTTTGTTAGATAAAAGTCCATCTTTCTCTATAGCTTTATCAATTCGTGTAATATCCTGCCAGACAATCCTACCGGCTCCGATATTAAGATGTCCAACTTCCGAATTTCCCATCAATCCCTTTGGAAGTCCAACTCTTTCACCGTGAGCATAAATCTTCGTATGAGGATATTTAGATTTCAATCCATCCATCACAGGTGTTCTTGCCTGATCAATAGCATTGAATTTACCTGCTGGAGCTATTCCATAGCCATCCAATATCATAAGCATATACGGTTTGTACATATTCAACTCTCTTTCATCTTAGATAGTTCTATCCCTACAGGAATAATCATATTTTTATCGCTTACCAAACAATAAAAAAAGCAAAGATAGAATGATACTTAACAAGAGACAAGTTGCTAACGGAAAATAAAATGTGAAATTTTTCCTCTTGATAGTTATGTCGCCAGGTAAATGACCCAACCAGGGAATCTTATTCGACAATAGCACAATGACTCCAATAACAACAATTATTACACCTAAAAAAATAAGAGTTTTCCCTATAAACTCTCTTTCCATAATTTCAACTTTTAATTTATGGTTGTTTTTATTCTTTGTTTTTATTTATGACATTCTTAAACTTCGTAAATTTCTTGGCGATTTTAAATGCGTTCGATTTCTTAATCGAAGACAATTCATCTTCGAGTGACTTAATTCTTGCTTTTTTTTCTTGAAGCTCACTATAAGTTTTTTTCGTAAATCCCTGCCAATTTATCTTACCATTCAGATAGTGACTTTTCTGAAGAATATCATAAAACTCCTCTTTAGTTGCCTTTTCAATCAGAATCGGATATTTATCGATGTCTAAAGTATCAAAGTCATAATGCAGATTATCCCATCTCATATTTTCCGAAACTATACCTCGTTCCATAGCATAGTCCCAGACAGGAGTTCCGGGAAGTGGTTGAAGAGGACCCAATCCTGATCTTGTCAACTTATCCTGATTTTTTTCTATGAATTTTAGAGTTTCGAGCATATCATCATAAGTTTCTATTGGTGCACCAGCGATAAAATTTCCGCCAAGAGAAATGTGATATTTTTCAGCCATATCAACAGCTTTTTGGTTCAATTCAGGAGTCACATCTGTTTTTTGATAATAATCAAGAACCTTTTGTGTATTAGATTCGAATCCGATGTCGATGTTTTTAAAATTCAGTTCCTGAAAAATCTCACACATCTCATCAGTCATCAGATTAACTCTCGAATAACATCTAAAACTGATTCCCTTATGAAGATTTCTATCTTTTATCATCCGAGCAATGGTCTTAAACCTTTTTGAATTCGCAATGAATAAGTCATCGAAAAAATATACCTCTTTAGGATGATATTTTTTAAGAACAAATTCCAATTCATTAATGACATACTCAGGAGAAAAACACCTTAATTTAAACCAGCTTTTAGAAGAGATGCAAAAAGTGCATTTGTACGGACAACCTCGCGAAGATATAAGATGAACCTGTTCATCACTTTTCACCTTCCATCTATTCCGAAATAAATCTCTATCAGGAAAAGGAAGCTCATCCAGGTTTTGAATCAGATTTCCATCACCATTCACGATGACTTTATTGTTATTATGATAACAAATTCCGCATATATCATTTAGAAACTGAGGTTTCAGTTGGTTTTTCTTCACAAGGCGCATCAGACTTAACATTACCTCTTCCCCTTCACCAAGAACACCAATGTCAAAAACATCTGGAAGAGTATGTGGTAATGC
>CAZYWQ010000541.1:0-2311 GCA_964651675.1 uncultured Candidatus Sumerlaeota bacterium
CCACGGAAAAAATTATCACGGACAATTCTTCTAATTATGCGTGTATCGGTTGTTGGGATACGATTGTGATAATCGAGGTTGAGCATAGTTAATGCACTGACATAAATTTTATATTTTAAAACTTCGGGTAACTGTTCGGTAAGGCGTTTATTTAATCCGTGGATTCCTTCGATGATAATAATCTGGTCGTCGTCAATTTTTAATTTTTCCCCGACTTTCCTTTTACCAGTACTGAAACTATATTTGGGAAGAGTTATCTCTTTATCGTTGAGTAAAACCATTAGATGTTTGTTGAAAAGTTTGTAATCAATCGCTTCGAAACATTCAAAATCGTAGTTACCGAATTCGTCTTTTGGAGTAAATTCTCTTTCGACAAAATAGTCATCAAGATTGATTATTACAGGTTTTTCACCATTGACTCTTAACTGTGTTGTGAGTCTTTTGGAGAAAGTTGTTTTTCCGGAAGAAGATGGTCCTGAAATCAAGATTAGTCTCGGTTTGATTATTTGATTTTTTATATCATCGGCGATCTTTGCTATCTTTTTTTCGTGCAATGCTTCGGCTATCTTTGTAAAATCGGAGCTGTGACCTGAATCTATTATTTCATTCAAATCAGCTACTGTCTTGACACCGAGTATTCCTCCCCAGTCGGAGTATTCTTTGAAAACCTGAAACATTTTGAGTTGCTCGTTGAATGGAGGCAATGCATTAGGATTTTTAAGATCCGGGAAACGAAGTATAAAACCTGGTGGATAGTACACCAAGTCGAAATGTTTTAAATAGCCTGTACTTGGTACGAGAAATCCATAAAAATGATTTTTTGATTTATCACAGGTGTAAACACTAACTCGTTTATCTGTTCTGTATTTTAATATCCTTGATTTGTCATATCTTCCATCTTTCTCAAATTGTTTTATAGCTTCTGGTATGAGGACTTCTTTTCTGATGAAAGGAATATCTGTATCGATAATTTCCTGCATTCTTTTTTTTATCTTTTCGATATGAGACATTTTGATATTGGAAGGTGAGGAGAATTCGAGTTCGCAAAAGAAACCTTTGCTTAAAGAGTGTTTGATGTGTACTTTTGAGTTCGGATAAAGCTCATCAATAGCTTTCACAAGCACATATGAAATACTTCTTTGATAACAAAAACGACCATCTCTTGTTCCAAGATGGAGAAAATCAACAGTGCAATCTTTGTTTAATCTATGGTTTAAGTCTTTGAGTTTATTGTTTACGCTTGCTATTATCGTCGGATATGGGATTTTGCCTTTACACTTTTCAACTAATTGTCTGATGGAAATATTTTTGGGAACTTGTTTTTTGCCCATTCTAACGCATTTAACGGTAATCATATCCTTTTTAGGCATAATGCAAATACTCCTTCTAAGTTCATAAATACTAATCGAATAAAATAACTGTTGAGTTTATTCGTAAATTAAAAAATATGTCAAGTTAATAAAGATAATTTTCATTATCCATTTATTGAATTGACAACAGTCTTAAACTCAATATTATGTTTTATAACCTTAATAATGAGGAAATGATGAATACAAATCAGAATTTGAAAAAGATAAAAGAAGCAATAAAAAATA
Organism: uncultured Candidatus Sumerlaeota bacterium; assembly: GCA_964651675.1. Taxonomy (GTDB): domain Bacteria; phylum Sumerlaeota; class CAZYWQ01; order CAZYWQ01; family CAZYWQ01; genus CAZYWQ01. The sequence goes on from CAZYWQ010000541.1 coordinate 1,596, forward strand.
ACGAAAGGTTTTTGATTACGACTCATATTTATCCTGACGGTGATGCTATAGGTAGTGAATTGGCACTATATCAGCTGCTGAGAAAACTTAGAAAAAAAGTTAAAGTATTAAATCTCTCAAAAACTCCACCAATTTATAAGTTTTTAAAAGGTACAAGATTAATAAGAGTTTTTGACCGTGAAAAACATCTCACTGTTGTAAATGACAGCGATGTAGTCATCATAGTAGATATTAGCAAATGGGATAGAATAGACAGATTGGCAAAATGTGTTAAAGAGAGTAAGGCTATAAAAATATGTATCGATCATCATATTGAAGATGAAGAGATAGGAGACATTAACTATAGAAAACAAGATGCTTGTGCAACTTCGGAATTGGTCTATGATGTCATAAAATCTTTTGATGTTAAGATAAACAAGGAAATGGCTGAAGCTTTGTATGTTGGGATTTTAACAGATTCAGCATCTTTTCGGTATGCTGATTCTATTATTCCGGCTCATAGAATGGCTGTTGATCTGATAAAAATGGGTATCGATACGGAAGGTATTTATAATGAAGTCTATTTAAGATACCCATTAGCAAGGTTGCAATTGTTAGGAGAAGTATTGAGTCGAGTGAAGGTTGAATTTGATGGAAAAGTAGCCTGGATTGCTGTTAAAAAGAGTGAATTAAGGAAACATAAAATCAGAGTTGAGGAAATAGAGGGATTTGTAGAT
>CAZYWQ010000542.1:0-2307 GCA_964651675.1 uncultured Candidatus Sumerlaeota bacterium
TTACAATTGCATCAGGTGCAGCATGTAAGACAGACTCAAGATATTTTTTCCTTCTTTCAATCTCTTCTTCCAGCTGTCTTTTTTCGGTAATATCCCGTGTTATCGTGACAGTGGCAAAAGCATTTCCATCCTCATTTCTGATGACTGAGCTGGAAAGAAAAACCGGGAAAACGGTTCCGTTTTTCCGTTTATGAAAAAATTCACCTTGATCAATAATGCTATTCACTTTATCATCATTTATATTGTTTTGATTGTCAGGTTTATTCTCATATATACGATTGATGGGGAACCCGATAATTTCCTTTTCTCGATAACCATATGTTTTAGTGAATGCTTGATTTACAAATATGATGTTATCGTATTTATCAACAATGTACACACTATCACGAATATTCATCATCGCATGGGAAAGCAGTTTGATTTGTTTCTCAGCACGTTTATGTTTAATTGCATTTTCTGCCGTTAATGGGAGGATCCGTAAATAATTATGATCTGGATCTTTGATCAAGTAATCATAAGCACCTGCCTTCATGGCCTTTACAGCAGCTTCTTCATTACCACAACCTGTAACAAAGATAAAGGGTGTACCGTTAATCAGGTCGAACAAGTCGAATGCTGTACCGTCACCCAGAAGGTAATCGGCGATGACAAAATCGAATTTCTCTGAATTTAATAGATTCCTTGCTTCAGATACCGATTCTGCAATGGCATAATTATATGGGAGATTTTCATTTTTTACCAACCGTACAAATGCCATCTGGTCAACTTTATCGTCTTCAATCAGTAGCACCTGTGATTTCATAGTATTCATATCTTCCTTTCTAAAAAATTATTGGTCTCTATCCCATTTCTTAGTAGTAGTTATAAAAAATCAATTGAATATTATGGAAAAATGATATCTTGATCATCTTAAATTACTTTGTAATACTGTTGGAGATTAAGGTAACTCACTCAATGTCCAGTACATGTTGATTGTTTTCATCGTTTTAACAAATTGCACATAATCTACAGGTTTGATCATATAGCCCGCTATGCTTAATTTGAAACTTTCAATTTTATCTTGTTCATTTTTTGATGTTGTCAAGATAACAACGGGAATCATTTTAAAAGTCTTGTCTGCTTTTATGATCTTTAAAAATTCAATGCCATTCATTTTAGGCATGTTCAAGTCCAGCAGAATGACGCATGGTAAACCATTTTGATCGTCTTTTAAATATTCCAATGCTTCTTCACCATTGCTGGCCACGTCCAGCGGGTTGATGACGTGGAGATCACGCAGAGCACGTTTCACTGTCATGACATCCACTTTGTCATCTTCGACAAGTAGAATGGATTTTTCATTTCTCATTGTTAACCTCTTGGTATGATGAGTTGTTGTTTACGCATTGCTCGACACATATCTGTTTTTCGGCAGTGTAAAATAGAATGTGCTCCCTTGGTTTATTTCAGATTCCACCCAGATTTTTCCACCGTACATTTCAATAATTTTCTTAACCAAAGCGAGTCCAACTCCTGTGCTCTCTACTTTGTCCCGTGGAGCCAGAGTCTGGAATATCTGAAAAATTTTCCCGAAATATTTTTCATCAATCCCCGGCCCATTGTCCGTAATGCCAAACTTCCAGCAACCATTGTTCCTTTTACATGAAATGCGGATTTCACCTTTCTCTTTGTCATTATATTTGATAGCATTAATTAACAAATTCTGAAAAACTTGTTTGATACGGGTTCTTTCACTGTGGATGGTCGGAAGTTTGTTTTCAACTTCTACACGAATATTTTTAGGTGGTGCGATGGTTTCGATAACCTCTTGAATGATTTTATTCAAATTAATTTTTATTCTATTTTCTTTGATCCGTCCAACTCGTGAATACTGTAGAACACCGTCTATTAAATCGTTCATCCGTTTGACACGTCCAACAATCAAGTCCAGCATTTCCTTACCTTGACTGTCGAATCTTCCCTTGTAGTCTGAATAAATCCAATCCACCAAAGAGCCAATTGCACGAAGAGGTGCCTTTAGATCGTGTGATATCACATACGCAAATTCTTTCAGTTCCTGATTGGCCGTTTCAATTTCTTTGAGTAGTTTTGCCTGTTTCTCTTCAGCCTGTTTTCGTTCAGTGATATCCCTGGAGATACCCACCAATCCGATAACATTGTTTTTCCTATTGATAATGGGTACTTTTGTAGCCGTTACCCAATGGTATTGTCCGTCAGCCATTCTTAGTTTTTCAATTTTGTCTACCAGGGATTGTTTTGTTTTGATCATTTTTTAAAGTAACGGTTCCTGCCCCAAAACCGCCGGAA
>CAZYWQ010000543.1:0-474 GCA_964651675.1 uncultured Candidatus Sumerlaeota bacterium
CTGTCAATCCATTATTTTTATACAATGCCATATTTGGAGCAAAGGCATTAGGAGTTTTAGGATTAAACATAACTATCCCGCATAAACAAGCAATAATCGAGCATCTCGATAAAGTAACGAAATTAGCCAGAGAAGTTGGAGCTGTCAACACAGTTGAATTTAAAAATGATGGGATGATCGGTCACAATACAGATGGAATCGGATTTTTACAATCTTTAAAAGTTGACGGTGGTGCAACTCCAGATGGGAAGAACATCCTTCTCATAGGTGCTGGAGGAGCAGCTCGAGCAGTAGCTTTCACCTGTGCCGAACATAAAGCAAAGAGTATTGCAATTATGAACAGAAATCAGGAGAATGCCAGGTCACTCAAAGTCAATATAGACCAGTATTATCCAAAGGCTGAAGTTTCTGTATGGAAACTGAATGACCCAAAGATTGACCACCTGATGGGTAATTTCGATATTGTAATAAACT
>CAZYWQ010000543.1:484-2307 GCA_964651675.1 uncultured Candidatus Sumerlaeota bacterium
TTCCACCTCATTAGGAATGAGACCCGACGATACGATACCACTTCATCCTGAATGGCTTAATAGCAAGATGGTAGTAATGGATTTAATATATTGTCCTTTAGAGACAAAGTTTCTGAAAGGTGCACGAGAAGCAGGATGTAAGGTCGTAAATGGAATTGGAATGTTGATCTATCAGGGAGCCGCCTCATTTGAAATCTGGACAGGAATGAAACCTAACATTACTATTATAAAATCCATCTTAGAACAAAAGTTGGGGAAATAATATCCATTTATTAATAAATTATCCAATCCTCAACAGGCGTAAAGTCACTTGTAGAAACAAAAATATCACAATCATTTCCTACAGATCCGCCGAGATCGTATTCCGATCCCCAGCTTACTATCCAATGTCCATTCAGGTCCGTAACAATATGAGAAAAGAAATCGCGATTAGTATCCGAAGGTGCGTTAGAGTTTAAATAAGCAGGTGTCGTCCAGCTTGTTCCATTATTTGTTGAAAGAGAGATGAGAATATCCTCATCCGTTCCGATAGTACCACCCAAATCATCTTCGGAAGTCCAGACAGCAAGCCAATTCCCCACATTATCAGTTGTCAGATGGGGCCAATGATCATGACCCGAGTTATTGTAAATCGTAGTTGCTGCAGACCAGTTTACGCCATTATCTGTTGATTGGGATACAACAATATCAAAGTCAAAACCACCGTAGTAATCAAGAGATTCCCATATAGTTATCCAATGACCTGATTTATCTGTTACAACTTTGGACCACATATCTCCAGACACTGTATCGTAAACAACCTGAGGTGCACTCCAGGTGCCACCGTCATTACTAGAGTAAGAAACTATAATATCCTGGTCACTTCCAATACCGCCAATATCTTCGAGTGATGTCCATACTGTTACCCAATTATCCGCTCCATCAGTAGCTATATAAGGATAATAATCATCATGTGAATCAGAGCCAGCATTTGTGTTGAGTGCACCCGGAGTAGTCCATCCTACACCGTTATTAGTAGATATCGAGAAAAAGATATCATCGTCAGAAGTAGAGGTATCTTCAGATGCCCAAACGGCTATCCAGGTACCCGAACAATCCGTTGCAATTTGAGGATATGTATCATCTACAGCACTGTCGCTTGTTAACGCCTGCGGAGAACTCCAACTCGCGCCATTATTGATTGAGCGAGATATGAAAATATCAGCATCACCACCACTTAATGTACTCCAGGAATACCAGATTGCAATCCAATTCCCCAAGCCGTCCGTGACTATTTGAGGATGATATTCATTATCAACACCAGTATCAGAGCCTGCGTTTGTATTCACCGGAATAGGAGTAGTCCAGTTCGCACCATTATCGGTTGAACGGGCTGAAAAAATATCGAAGTCAGTCCCACTCCCTCCGATATCATCCGCTGAATACCAAATCGCCACCCAATTTCCACTTCCATCAGTAGCAATTTTAGGATAGTAATCATTATTAGTGAAATTAGTAAAGGCGTTGGAATTAAGTACTGATGCAGAAGTAAAATCAAAAACCGCAAAACCAATCGTGGAAAACAAAAAGAGAACAATAAAAACAGTGACCTGTTTAATCATTTGTAACACATTCTTGTTTTTAAAATTATTCATTTTTAGATTCGTCCCTCCTCTAAAAGAATTTGTATTTTTAAGTGAATAATTCCTTTTCATTGAAAAACAGAGCAATCTCTTTTTTAGCCCTTTCGATGGAATCCGATCCATGCACGATATTTTCTGTTACCTTATTAGCAAAGTCTCCTCGAATAGTTCCTGGCAAGGCATCAGTAGGTTTCGTAGCAC
>CAZYWQ010000544.1:0-2306 GCA_964651675.1 uncultured Candidatus Sumerlaeota bacterium
GATGTGAGGACCTCCGATCATCGTATAAATATTCGGGTTGTGATTTTTTACTTCTTTCAATAATTCCAAAGCATTATGGACAACAGGAGTTGTCGCAGATGTTCCTACAACTGCTGGATTTAAATCTTTTACAGCATTTATAACATCAGACATATCCATTTCAAGAGCTTGCATATCAATTACTTTAACACTATGTCCGTTACTTTCTAAGTAGCTTGCTATATAAGCTAAACCAAGCGGAAGTCGGTTAATTTTAGGTTTTTTGAACTTGGAAAAAACTAGAGAATCAGAGGGATTTATTAAGGTAATATTCACAGGATTTACTCTTAGGAAGTATTCTCATCAAGCCAGGTGCATAATTTTTTCAGACCGTCTTTTAAAGGAGTTTTGACCTCGAATCCCAACTCCTTGCGAGTTTTTGAAATATCTGCTAAACGTCTTTTTACTTCAACATTTTTTCTTTCTTTAGGAAGGGATATATGTTTCGGCTTTAAGTCTGATTCCATTACTTCAAGTAATAATCTGCACAATTCTTCTAAAGACGTTTCTTCTCCGCTGGCTATATTGAAAACTTTATCTGTAACATCTTTTTTCAATGCTAAAATGTTTGCCCTTGCCACATCTTCCACATAAATAAAATCCATGGTCTGCTTTCCATCCCCATAGATTAAAGGTCTTTTACCTTCTTTTATAGCACAATACCACCTTATAAGGACCTCTGTGTATTTCCCGTGAGTGTCCATACGGGGACCATATATGTTAAAACATCTAAATATAATATAGTTCAGGCTGTACAAATAATATAATGAACGCATCATAAGTTCATTAGCCATTTTTGCTGCACCGTAAAAAGTGACATTATTATAGGGATGATGATTTTCTTTTGTGGGGAATGAATCCGCCTGGCCGTATACAGAGGCGGAAGAAGGTAATAGAACTTTTTTTACTTTATTTTTTACGCATGCCTTTGCAACATTATAAGTTCCGTTAAACATAACCTGAAAAGCATCATCAGGTTCTTCATTGCATTGGGTAATTCTCAGTGCTGCCATATGAATACAATAATCTACATCTCTGGTGATTTTATCCAGCAAATTAAAATCTCTTATATCACCCTTGATGAATTTAACTTCTTTTGCCTGCATTATATCTTTAATATTATTTTTTGAACCTCTGACGAGGTTATCTAAAACTATAATTTCTCTAACATCCTCCCTTAAAAGGTAGTCCGCAACAAATGATCCTACGAAACCTGCTCCTCCTGTAATTAATATTCTGCTATTTTTTAGGCTATTCAATGTCTTTTATTATCTATAAAAAATTATACTTTTCTCATAAATTTTGCTGGATTACCAGCCCAGATTTCACCAGAAGGAATATTCTTTGTAACAACACTTCCAGCACCAACAACCGAATTATTCCCTATAGACACATCTCCTAGAATTGTTGCATTGCTTCCGATAGAAACAAAGCTACCTATATTTGTCTTTACAAATCTATCTGACCAATCGACCTCGGCTTCTAGTGAGCCATCAGGATTTGACGATTTTGGATAATTGTCATTTATAAAAACTACGCTGTGACCAATAAAACAATTATCTCCTATTGTTACTCCTTCACAGATAAATGAATGCGAAGAAATTTTACAGTTATTACCAATAATAGCGTTTTTTTGTATTTCTACGAAGGCTCCAATTTTACAATTATCGCCTATTTTGCAGCCGTACAGATTAATGAATTTCGAAAGTTTAACGTTTTTACCCAATTCTACATCATCTGCTATACATAAGTATTGATTCATAATTTGATCAGTTTTCCTTTGTTTTTTAATGACTTATTTGATGCCTCCAGCATCTCTACAACTTTTAATCCGGCATATCCATCATTTATTGGGGTTTTATTATTCACTATACAATTTAAAAAATATTCAGACTCAATCCTCAAAGCCTCCATGTGCTGAATACGTGGTGCCCACATATCCCCAGAACGATAATCAATCAACAATTTGTAAATCCCCTCTTTATTATTTTCTATATTTACCCCTTTATCATAAATTCTTATTTTCTCATCTGCTTCAAGGTCATTCCAAACAAGCATCTTCTTCTGACCCACAATAAGTGTATTCCTTATTTTAACAGGGGAGAGCCAGTTTACATTTATATGGGCTATCAAATTGTTTTGAAAGAATATCGTAATATACGCAACATCCTCAAGTTCTTTTATATAATGGCCTGTTCCTGTTGCGGAAATTTCTATAGGTTTTTCTTTTATAATTGGTCATTATTTTATCCCCCCCTATTACAAAT
>CAZYWQ010000545.1:0-2301 GCA_964651675.1 uncultured Candidatus Sumerlaeota bacterium
GAACTGTACTTTTATTTACAATTACCTTATACTCGTTGATATTGGCAGCGATTAACTTTGCAGCATTTTCCACAAATGACAAATCAGTTTCGCCATTATCTTTTGGAGGTGTTCCAACTGCAATAAAAACAACTTCTGATTTTCGTACTGATTCACCAACATCAGTTGTAAAAAATAATCTACCATCCTGCATATTTCTATGCATCATCTCTTCCAATCCAGGTTCATAAATCGTAGGTATTCCCTTATTCAAGGTGTTGATTTTCTCTTCATCATTATCGACGCATATTACTTCATTTCCCAAATCTGCAAAAACCACACCCGTTACCAAACCCACATAGCCAGTTCCAATAACACAGACATTCACTTTGAGTTCCCTTTCTATATTATGTTAATTTTCATTAATACACTAAAATATCCGATTTTTCTGTCAACTCATTTATGAAGATTTTTTAAACCACTCGATAGTGATTTTTAATCCTTCATCAAGCATTACTTTGGGCTGCCAATCCAGAACTTTCTTTGCCTTTTCGATATTAGGTCTTCTTGTCTTAGGATCATCAATCGGCAGTTCTTTAAATATGATATCACTTTTTGAGTTGGTCAAATCAATAACCTTTTTAGCGAAGTCAAGTATTGTTATTTCACTATCATTACCAATATTCACAGGGTTTGGCTCATCGGATACTAATAGCTTATAAATCCCTTCTACCAGATCTGAGATATAACAAAAACTTCTCGTCTGCTTCCCATTTCCATAAACAGTTATAGGCTCATTGTTGATTGCCTGAGAAATAAATGTAGGAACAACTCTACCATCATCTTTTCTCATTCTCGGACCATAAGTATTAAATATTCTCGCAATCCTTGTATCAACATTATGATAGCGATGATACGCCATTGAAATTGCTTCAGCAAATCGTTTCGCCTCATCATAAACGCCTCTTGGTCCAATTGGATTTACATTTCCCCAGTAATCTTCGGATTGAGGATGGACCAGAGGATCGCCATATACCTCAGAGGTTGAAGCAAGAAGAAATCTTGCCTTTTTCTCTTTGGCTAAACCTAATGCCTTATGTGTTCCCAAAGAACCTACTTTCAGGGTTTGAATCGGCATATTCGTGTAGTCCACAGGACTTGCAGGTGATGCAAAATGAAGAATGTAATCCAGATTCCCCTTGATATAAATGTAGTTCGTCACATCATGTTCTATAAAATGAAAATTCTTGTCCCTAATGTGGTCGATATTCTCAATACTTCCCGTTATTAGATTATCCATACAAATTACTTGATGACCTTTTTCGATAAGTAATTCACACAGATGAGAACCTAAAAATCCTGCTCCACCAGTTATTAATGTTCTTAGCAATTTCATTCCCTCATTTCTATAAACTTAATGATTGAGGTTTTTATTATGTACAAAACCAGATCTTATATATTTATTTATAATTATCTTGGTAAAACAGCATTTAACGAGTTTATTTAAATTTCTCAACCAAAATTTCATATATTCTCTGTGAAGCCTTACCATCACCGTAGGGATTTTTAGCGACACTCATCTTTCTATATTCATTGGAATCTAATAACAATTTTTTAGCGTTCTCGACGATATTCTCCTTTTTTGTGCCTACGATTTTCACCGTACCGGCTTCCACAGCCTCAGGTCTCTCCGTCAATTCTCTCATCACCAATACAGGTTTTCCTAAAGACGGTGCTTCTTCCTGGATTCCTCCGGAATCCGTAAGGATAATATGAGATTTCTCCATAAGATAAACAAAAGGGAGATAATCAAGGGGTTCAATCAATTTTATATTTTCGATATTTCCAAGAATTTTATTTACAGGCTCTCTAACATTAGGATTCAAATGAACGGGATATACGACAACAACATCCTCAAAAGCTTCTGACAACTCCTTTAATGCATTACAAATATTCTTAAAACCCTCACCAAAACTTTCTCTTCTATGACCCGTTACAAGAATAAGCCTTTTATCATTCAATTCGGAAACATCCATCCCTTCAACAGGAATAATCTTATCCTTTATCCTATCAACAATCATAAATAAGGCATCAATAACCGTATTCCCTGTGACAAAAATGTCCTTCTCATCAACACTTTCCCTTAGTAAATTTTTCTTCGACTGTTCTGTAGGAGTGAGATGCAAATCGGCAATTGTGCTAACAAGTCTTCGATTAATCTCTTCAGGAAAAGGAGCATATTTATTATATGTTCTTAGTCCTGCCTCAATATGAGCCACTTTTATTTTCAGATAATAAGCGGCTAATGCAGAAACAAATGTG
>CAZYWQ010000546.1:0-2300 GCA_964651675.1 uncultured Candidatus Sumerlaeota bacterium
ATCTATGAATGCTGAAACCTGATTCCCCTCAGCGACAATTTTAAAGTTATGCCAACTACTGAGCCAGGTAGTACCATTTAGAATGTAACCATCTGTCTGGGAACCAAACTGAGAGTAGTCTATTCCGAGATAGTCCCAGGTTGATCCATCATAAGCCTGTAATTTTACCCATCCATCACCCGTATCACCTGATTCGGAATGGTTAGGATCCCAGGCAAGCCTTATAAAGTTTTCATTGCCTTGATATGAGGCTCTCGCCACTAATGCTTGATATCCACCGTGTGATGTTGGACCATCATTCCCTTCACAAAATACCCAAGCTTCGACTGTCATCTCTTGTCCTGTTCCACCACCTAATACAAGATGAATCCCGTCTGTATTGCCATCTTCTGCAACCTTGAGTATTTTAGTACCACTGCAGGGATGTGCAATGCCATCTAAACGAGCTTCATCAGTTGCCTCCACAATGCTGTGGAAACCCAACGCATCCGACCAGTCAATATTTGGAGGATCACTTTCAAAATCATCCTCGTATAATTCACTGAATAGTAGAAGTGGAATCAGACATAAAGAGACTATGAATATGAAAGACAAGCTTTTTTTTAAAATGAGTTTATGTTCAATACAAGTAGGCATTAATTTTCTTATTGTTAAAATTATAATTTCTATTTCACCTTTATATATCATCTCCAGAGTTACGATGTCAAGATAGCATTATTGTATTCGTCTTCTCTCCACATCCAAAATCCTAAAATGTTGACAATGAATTCATAGAAATTTTTATAATTGAATATAAGATTTTTGTTGTTTATGAGCTGTATGTTGTGAAAAAGTAATGAAGTGTTGTGAGAGTTGAATTGTTAAAAAATATCGGAAGAGGGAGCTTATTATGTTCAAGATGTTAGAGATTGTAGGCAGTTCAGAGTCAGGATTTTCAGAAGCAGTGAAAGGTGCGATTGAGCAAGTGATTCAATCGGGTGAGAAGGTGCATTTTTTTGAAGTCATCGAGCAACGAGGTGCCGTTCGAAAAGGCAAACTTAAGGAGTTTCAGGTAAAGCTCAAGGTTGCTGTAGAAATTGGGAAAACCGATGAATCCGCATCGGAGAAATCCGAACACATCTGTCCCACTTGTCTACAGCCAACCGGAGAAGCAGGCCATATGTGTGTTCCAGTAACTAAAGAAGATGAGAAGTGTGACTGGTGTGGTGCCCTTATTGTTAATGAAAGGCATCTTTGTAATGAGAAAATAAACGATATAACTTATATATGCAATAGTTGTGGTCGTACAGCCGTTAAGGCGGAACATCTCTGTCATCCTAAGAAACTAAAAAAATAACCATCATTGTTATCAAATCCGAAATAATATTCTTGACAAAAGCGGATGTTGGGTTATTATATCCCCTTACTATAATAGTAGATATTATAACTTCAATATGGGAGGTTTACGATGTCAAAAATATTAGTTGTCGATGATAATCCTGAAATTGTCGATACGCTAAAAGTGTTTTTGGAGAGTAATGGATTTAGTGTTGTTTCAGCTTGTAACGGTGAAGAAGGATTGAGTAAGGTAAAACAAGAAAATCCTAATCTGATTATTCTCGATGCGATGATGGAAACGGTAGACAAAGGTTTTGTAGTCGCAAGACAATTAAAAAAGGATGAAAGTTACAAGCACATTCCGATTATTATGTTAACAGCAATGAAAAAGGAAACAGGTTTTGATTTCAAAAATGAAGCAGGTGACAAAACCTGGATACCTGTCGATGATTATTGTGACAAACCTGTTAAACTTGATGAGTTGCACTCCAAGATAGAGACTCTTCTTCAAAAGAATAATACTCAATAATGCGTTTGCATCTCTGTTAAAAATATAAAGGGGATAAAAATGGACTCTGATAGACAACTCAGAAATGTCGAAGAATCCGATGATAGCAGTTCTTTAAGGAATCTGATAGGTATTGTTCTGATTATTATTGGGAGCATCATATTATTATGGACTTTTATGCAGGCTTATAAGATTTTCACTCATCCAAAAGAGCTGGAGATTTTCAAGCAGATCGTACCCATTAATATAGAAGCTAAAGAAGTTACTTATGAAGGTAATAAAATTGAGTTGTCAAAAGGTATTTATATGTTTATGGCTTATGGAGTCTGTCTGTTCTTGCTACTAATAACAGTCATTATTGGAAGTTGTTTTATGAGTGGTGGTGTAAACTTAATACAAGCTAATCTCAAGGTAGTGCGGTATAAATTTCAACGATTATACGAAAAATTTAACGAATCAATCAAAGCATCAAAAC
>CAZYWQ010000547.1:0-2298 GCA_964651675.1 uncultured Candidatus Sumerlaeota bacterium
GGAATATATTGTGTGGAAACTTCAATATTAAGAATAAAGGCAGGGAAAAAAGAAACTATTAAGGATATAGTCACTGAAGAGATTCCTTTGACTATTTATCTCGGTGAAAAAGAGTTGCTTACTCTTCTATGTAGTCCCCAAAATCTAAAAGAACTATGCATAGGTTTCATCTTTTCTTTAGGATTAATTAATTCAATTGATGATATTAAGAGTATTACAATAGATGAGCAGAGATGGTGTTCTTATATTGAGTTAAAAAATGAACTTATCGATATGGACTTAGTATTTAAACGACGTTATACATCGGGATGTGGTAGGGGAACTCTATTTTTTAATACACTGGATTTGATGAATAGAAGGGTAATAGAAACTGATTTTAAGATTTCTTCAGAAAAAATAATCAAAATAATGAAAGCTTTTCAGAAAAAATCTCTTATTTTCAAGGAAACAGGTGGTGTTCATAGTGCTGGTCTGAGTGATGGAGATAATATTCTTATTTTTGATGAGGATATTGGTAGACATAATGCTATAGATAAGACTATTGGACAAGCTCTTATAGAAAAATTGGATTTTGAGAGATTGCTTATTATTACATCAGGACGCATTTCAAGTGAAATAGTATTCAAGGTGCGAAAAATGGGTAGTTGTTTTATTGTCTCAAGAAGTGCACCAACAGATCAGGCAGTTAAATTGTCTAAAGAATCCAACATCACTTTAGTAGGTTTTGTTAGGGAAGAAAGATTGAATGTCTATAGTGCTTTTGAAAGAATTTTATAATAGAACCTTATAGAAACAATGAATAAATCGAGGTGCCTTGATGAGAAAAAATTACTTATTAGGAATTCTCTTTTTTGGAAGTCTCTGGGGAGTTTCAGAGACTATCCTCGGTGGTTTCTTATTTAGTAAAAATATTCCCTTTGCTTCGATTCCCATGATAATTATTGCTTTTATCATTCTAACTGTTGCAAGAGTTTATCTCCCTAAAAAAGGTTCATCAACTTTTATTGCTTGTGTAGCGATGCTTTATAAGTTCCTAAATGTACCCTTTTTTGCCTGCCATCTTTTAGCTGTTTTGTTATTAGGATTATCTTATGATTTGGTATTCAGTTTTCTGAATATAAAAAGTAAAGCCATCTTGGGTTTTATAGCTACTTATTTAGGACACATTCTTTTTGCTTTCGTTGTTACCTATATTGTTCGTTATCATTATTGGGTCGAAGAAGGATTCCCAAAGGTCATTCGTTATATTGGGATAAACGGTACATTAACGGCTCTTGCTAATACTTTTATGGTTCCTATTAGCTTTCATTGGGGACAAATTCTTAAATCAAGAACAATCAATCCATTTGAATTTAAATCAAGATATGTGACCGGTAGTACTTTTATTTTTATAGTTTTTTTATGGATTCTAATCTTTATTAAATGGTTATGAAAATGTCTTACCAATCACAAGAAAAAATCTCTGGTGTTATTCTATCTGGTGGTCATTCTAATAGGATGAAGGCTGACAAAGCATTCCTTATAATTGATGGCGTTCCCATTATTGAAATTATAATCAGTACATTAAGAAGTATTTTCAAAGAGATAATCATTATTTCTAACCTTCCCGATAAATACCTCTATTTAAATGCAAAAGTGTTTGAAGACTTAATATCGGAAAAAGGTCCATTGGGAGGGATTTATACTGCTCTCAAAGTATCTAACAATTTTTACAATTTCATTGTTGCTTGTGATATGCCATTTATTAATGAATACCTAATTGATTATATGATTAAAAACATCCATAACTATGACATTGTAATCTTAGAGCAAAATGGAAAGCTTGAGCCACTTTTTGCTATTTATTCTAAAAATTGCTTACCATATATTGAGAAAGAGTTATCTGAAGGAAGTTTGAAAGTAACAAACTTTTTTAAAAATATGGATGTAAAGATAATAAAAGAACGTGAAATTCCCAAATTTGATTCGACAGGACTCTCTTTAACCAATATTAATACACCTGAAGACTACAGGAGGGTGCAAAATGAACGAGTTTAAAATTGATGCTTACTCACCACAAGAGATTTCTGAGAGGGTAAAATTGGTGGGAGTAAATAAAGCCAATCTAGATTTTTTAAGTACACTTATCTTAGCTCTCTTAGCAGGAGCTTTTATAGCATTTGGTGCTATATTTTATATATTAGTTGTCCATGATTCGACTCTTTCTTTTGGACTAACCAAATTGATTGGAGGGTTGGCTTTTTCCCTTGGTTTAGTATTAGTTATTGTGGCAGGAGCGGAACTCTTTACAGGGAATAA
>CAZYWQ010000548.1:0-2296 GCA_964651675.1 uncultured Candidatus Sumerlaeota bacterium
GCACAAGGTTCGGAATGACACATTATGATTCATTAGTTTTTCAGAATTTTGATTGATTTTTGTTTGGTAGATTTATTTATTAGGTGATAACTGTCTTATGATAAGTGATTGAGTGTATGAAAAAATATTATCTGATATTTATTGGTTTATTATTGTTGGTGTTTGTTGGCGAGTGTTTGTATACGAATTACTGGAAGTCGATGGCGAATGATGAGCTGAAGCATCTCGATACGGGACATTATTATCTGGCTAAGGGGACTTGTTGTCGGGGAATCGATAATACACCATTGATTGTTTTGAATGCCTTGCCTTTACTAAACGATTTGGAGTATGTTGAGAAGGATGAGTTGGGTGCGTTTTATAATGGTTGGAAGTATCATAAATATTTGTTTTATGAAAGATTGCCGACCTTATTTTTCGGAATAATTCTGGGAATTATAATATTCAAATGGTCGATGGATTTGTGGGGTCTTTGGGGCGGATTGTTGGGTCTTTTTTTATTTGCGTTTTCACCTAATCTGATAGCGCATTTTTCTCTCGTAAGCCCTGATGCATTATGCACTGCTCTGATTGTTACTTCTCTCTATTTTTTCTACAGATTGTTGAAAACTATAAAGGAAAAGAAATCTGACAAATCGATTTCGAAAAAATGGATTATCTTTTTGATTGTTATTAATGGAATCGTATTCGGATTGGCTCAGATAGCGAAGTATACTTCTATGGGACTTTTTCCGATTCTGTTTTTAATTGTTTTGGTTTGTATGTTCTACAAAAGGGATTTTGGTATTAAGAAACTCGTTCTATTAATTCTGTGTATAGTACTCTTTGTTATTTTGGCTTATGTTATTGTGTGGTTATCTTATGGTGTTCATTTGAAGAATGATTACTTTGAGCTATTAAGTGGGAAAAAGATTTATGCATTTGGATTTGGCGATTATTTAAAGGGGATTCGTGAGGCGAGGATGAATTATACGACTGGATTTCCATCGTTTTTTATGGGTGAAGTGAAAGAAAGAGGTGGTTGGTTATTCTATTTCCCGATCACTTTTCTTATTAAGACTCCGATTCCAACATTGATTTTATTATTTTTCTCGGTTGGTCTTCTGATTATAGGAGGTAAAAGTGTCAATGGAAATGTGAGAAAGGATTTTCTAACGGAGTTCATTATTTTTTGTCCGATTGTGTTTTATTTTATTATGGCGATTCTGGGAAATTTGAATATTGGAGTTCGACATATATTGCAGATATATCCTCTGATATTTATTTCGATTGGCAGATTGGGATTGTGGATTCAGAAAAAAGCTATCGTGCCGAAAATTCTCGTGGTTGTTTTACTTTTATGGTATGGGATTAGTTCTATTATAACATCACCAAATTCTTTGGGGTATTTTAATGAGAGTGTTGGTGGAATGAAGGGTGGCTATAATTATTTGGTGGATTCGAATATGGATTGGGGTCAGGATTTGAAGTTATTGAAAAGATGGATGGATAAAAAGGGGATTGAGCGAATACAATTGAGTTACTTTGGCTTTGGATTACCGGAATATTATGGGATTAGATATGAATATTTACCGAGTGGCTTGAGCAATCTTGAGATACCGCGAGATTATAAAATTCCTCCGAAAGGTTCACAAAGAGGACTGATTGCAATAAGTGCTACGAATTTGCAGGGAGTTTATTTTAAAATTAAGGGATTGGAAACTGATTATTATTATTGGTTGAAGAAATATAAACCGATTGACAGGGTCGGGTCATCGATATTGATTTATGAGATAAAATAGTTAATGGAATAATAATTAAAGGACACATTAATCTTTGAAGGTTAATGTGTCCTTATTTTTAAATCAAATATATTTTTGTTTTTGGATTTATTATCTGTTATTTTATATCAGGGTACCTTTAATCTTCTTCCTCAATTTTCTGTGTATTTGCTTTTGGTTTAGGTGCAAAAGGATCGATGTGTTTATTTTTAGGATCTTTTTCATTGAATCCTTTTTTATTATCGGATTCTTCACTATTTCTTATCCGTATTTCAAAAGAAGGTTTCTCTCCCTTTTTCTGTTCATATCTACCAAAAATGTGAAAATCATCATCCCGATAATCTCTGTCATAATCCCAGTCATTACCACCGTATCGTAGGTTTGCTCTGATATAGATGGTATCGTTGCTAAATATGTCTATGTATTCAGTATGTCTTCGGTATCCACTTTTATAGACTTCAAGATAGTGTTCTCCGTAACTTAATCCGCTAATGGTAGTTGGTGTTCTCCCGTAGTATTTGCCATCGATGTAAACA
>CAZYWQ010000549.1:0-2283 GCA_964651675.1 uncultured Candidatus Sumerlaeota bacterium
ATGGTAATAAATACTGTGCTCATACGAGGCAAAAGCTCATGATTCACAAATGGCAACCTGGCAATTTCCTCCCAGACAAGCATAGCAACAATCACGGGTAAAACAAATTTGATAAATCCCCACACCCTTTTCATTATATCTTCCTGTTTTCTTCGAAATTCCTAATTTGTTATTAAATCAGCCCTCACTCTAATGTTAACCGCATTGAAGGGTTGATTCCAAGAAAATTATTGGGATATCGAAAAGTCGTAAGTACCCGCTGATACTTTTAGTGTCAACGAAGGTTTACGTTTGTCAAATATATAACAAATAAATCTTCGATGATATCTATGGATGATATTTATTAAACACCCATAGATATCATCTTTATACCGAGTTACATATTTACTCTCTCTGGTGCAACTTCTTCCATAGGCTTTGTAAAAAACATTTTTCTGAAATCGGGTAATGTTGCACCCTTTGGTGCTATTCCTGATTCAATAGCCCATTTACCTTCAGCGTTGAACAGGTCTACATAAACCTTTTCAAAAGAAATCTTCCAATCAAAATATTTCCATATTTTGCCTAACAACTCAGTATCCATATTGACCTTTGGGGCGACAATCTTAATCGACTCCTCTGGATTATCATTAATGAATTTTTCCGCCTTTATTAAAGCTCTGAGAACCGCTTTTATTGCCTCCTGGTTATTCTTTGCATAATTCTCTAAAGAAGCAAGGCAAAACATCTCTCTATACACATTGCTGGTAAAACAAATCTCAGCTTTATCTCCGAGTGCAGATTTTGCATTAGTGATATGAGGTTCCCACGTAAAAATTGCTTTAACTGCGCCTTTTTGGATTGCACTCACCATATCAGCAGGACTTAAATTAATAATGGTTAATTGGTCTCTCTTTATATTATTTGCTTCAAGCCATTTAACCATCATAAATTCCGCATTTGTGCCAATTGAAGTGGCAATCTTCTGTCCAATCAGATCGGACGGTTTAGAAATTCCCAAGTCTTTTCTTACCAAGATCTTAGCATTCTTATCCGATTGTTCTAATCCAGTTATAATCACTAGAGGCTGTTTCTTAATGCCTGCCAACATTGGAGGTGTTTCCGCCATTGTTGCCATATCAACTCTTTCACCTAATACCGAATCAAGTGCCACTCGACCACTAGGAACAGATGAAAATTCAATCTGTAGTCCCTCTTCTTCAAAATAACCTTTTGCCGCTGCAACATAGACGGGTGCAAATGGGGGCTGCATTGCTTCCATCAAGGATACCTTAATTGCCCCTTTTCCCGCTTTTTCACTTCCGGAAAAACCCATTTGCGTACTAAAAAATCCAAATACAAGCACCAATGAAAATGCTACAGATAGAAACCGAATCAATTTCGTTAACTTCATGTTTCTGCCTCCTTATACTAAATTAAGATTTAATACCTCTCGCAACATGCACAAATTTTAACGACGTATATTAAACTTGACTAAACATCTAAATGTACATAAAAGTAATTCTACATTAATTCATATATCCTGTCAAGTAAATATTTAATAAATTTTCAAATTTTTTAACACGGCTGTACGGTTTGATTTTGAAATCAGATTATTACCATAATATCAATATCTTGAGGCGTCAATTGACTGTTATTGATTAGATAGCAATCCTGTCTCTTTATCCCAACCCCAAAGCTCGTAAAATTCATTAAGCATTTCATTATATTTCTCTTCATCAACTTTGAATCCTTTATAGGGACCAGATTTTACCCCTTCTTCTCTAAATCTTTTTGGAGGAAGATCATTTTCACACGACAGGTTTGTATGCATCGCATTAAAAACTTTCTCAAGATTTCTCCCCAGCACTGCGTAATGATTCATAAGTTCTTCTTCTGTCAAATTAATTCCCATTCCCGTATTTACAAGACCGACATAATTTGAAGGCAAAAGAAAATGTGCTCCGGAGAAAGTTCCTACATAACTGCAAATCCCAAGATTATCTTCCAATTCTTTTGTTTTGCCCAACCATACAACGGCTTTTGCTTGATTCTTGTAATCTGTTACATTGAAATCGACTTCTTTTGGCCCGGCAAAATCCGGTCCCCTGGTTGCTCCTCGTAAATGCCTTCCTGCAACCGGTGATGTTGAAATACCTAATCCCCACCCCTTGGGTATACGAAAAGATTCAACTGAAGGTTGTCCTTTGACATGAATAAGATAGTATTCCGACCCATGTCCGATTTTTTTTGCAGCTTCTACCATGCCATCGGCCAGTAAATCTCCAATTCCCACCCTGTAAG
>CAZYWQ010000550.1:0-2277 GCA_964651675.1 uncultured Candidatus Sumerlaeota bacterium
TCCGGATCTCTCCGTAGTGGAAGCTAAACTGCTTTCAAAATTACTTTACCAGTTCCAATTGCAGTTGACAAACTGTCTGTGACTAAATATTTAGTTTTGCTTAGTTCATTGATTCCTGTCATTTTGTCTTCAATTCAGAGCAGTGCTTAGGAAATTAGAATACATTCTCAATCCATAATTTCCACTCTTTTCTGGGTGGAATTGAGTCGCTATCAGATTGTTTTTGATAAGCATGCTGCAAATCAATGTACTATAGTCTGTTATGCCTGCTATTACCGACTTGTCATCTGGTGTGGCATAGTAACTATGTACAAAGTAGAAATTGGTCTCGTCTGGTATGCCATCAAATATTGGATGACTTAAATTTTGTTTTACTTGATTCCAACCCATATGTGGTACCTTTAGCCCTTCAGGTAGTCGTTTTACAGTTCCGGGTATTATATTCAAGCATCTATGTCCTCCGCCTTCTTCAGTAGTAGATAACAGGATTTGTAACCCAACACATATGGCAAATAAAGGCCTATTCTCACTAACCAGTTGGCGAATGACCTTAGTCATTCCTAGTGATTCCAACTTATCTACTGTATCTCCAGCGGCACCAACTCCTGGGAGTATGACTACCTTGGCATTCAGTACATAAGATGGTTTATCTGTGACTTCAAAGTCATATCCCAGTTTGTTGATGGCGTTGCTAACGCTACCTATGTTGCCGGCACCGTAATCTATTATGGCTATTGTTTTTTGCTTACTCATTCATAATCCTTTTCGCATTTTTACAAGCTGTGACATGAACAAACATACTAGAGTTCATCACAATGCCAATACTTAAAAAAACAGGCCTCTCCTTTTTTTAAGTAAAATACAGGGCGGAGGATGACCATTTTTCTTAATCTACCTTTATTATATCACTTGATTTCAAATATAAGGTTTGACAATATGTACAGCACAACCTTTAACCCGGATAAAATATCACCTTAATATGGATTTTCTACAATCTCGACCTATTATAGTATTTGTAAGATGTAGAGATACGGCAGCCACTTTTTATGAACATTAATAACATACTGCAAAACGGATTGCTAGAGTAATGTTGGGCATACTTAAAATCTACCGCATATACAAGGTACATTATTCGGTCAATTATATCTGGTGTAGAGCCATGAATTTAGTATTTTGAGGTACCTATTTCTTCCATCTCACCGGTGACGATGTAGACCACCCGCTCGCAGATATTTGTGACTCTATCGGCACTGCGTTCAATGTTATGGGCTATCCATATTAGTCGTGTAGCCCTTGTTATAGTTCGCGGGTCCTCTACCATGAAACTAATCAACTCTCTAAATACTTGATTGTATAGTTCGTCTATTTCATCGTCTTCAGCTACGATTTTCCTGGCAGCTTCAGCATCTTTATTCACAAATGCATTTAAACTTCGGTGTAACATATCCTGCGTTTTTTCTGACATACGCGGTATGTCAATGAGCGGTTTCAAGTGAGGTTCATCGCCTATCATTACTACGATCTTGGCTATTCCCTCGGCGTGGTCCCCTATCCGCTCTAGGTCAGTTATAATGTTGAGTGCGCTAATAACAATACGTAGGTCGCCTGGCGTAGGTTGCTGGGTGGCGATAAGCTGAATACAGTTCTTCTCTATGTCAAATCTTTTCTGGTCGATGCTGGCATCGTTAATAATTACCTGACGTGCCAGAGATAAGTCTTTCTTCTTCAATGCTTCAACCGAATCGCCAATAGCTTGCTCCACTAGGCTTCCCATGCTCAGAACATCGTTTTGAACTTCTTTTAGTTTATTGTGAAAAGTAGTCTCTTTCTCCATCTTGATTCTCCATCATTATAGTTATTTACTATCCTAATTTAGTTGTTGATATAATTTTCGCTATGGT
Source organism: uncultured Candidatus Sumerlaeota bacterium (assembly GCA_964651675.1). Classification (GTDB taxonomy): domain Bacteria; phylum Sumerlaeota; class CAZYWQ01; order CAZYWQ01; family CAZYWQ01; genus CAZYWQ01. Next base: position 1,902 of record CAZYWQ010000550.1, read on the forward strand.
GAAATTTACAATGGATTTATATTGTATATAGCATCTTCCGAAATGTCTATGGTTATTTTAGAATGTCGCGAAATAAGCTGAAGAGTAAGACGATTAATGGTCAAATGACGCGTTTAATAGTTTCGTGCTGAGTGTTGGGAATAAATTAGAAACGGACGATAGCTCAAGAGCTAGAAATAGGAACTTGTCACCACTACTTGAAATAGGTAAGAAATTTCTCTAACAAAATATGTAATTCTTATACATCGGGGAGGATATAACTCATTTGGGGATTAAATGTTAATCTCCATCGGCTATTACCTTTCTAAGCTCTACAACCATTTCAGGAACATCAATTTTCATAGCGGTGGGCAAGCGAAGTTCCCAGGTGCCCGTC
>CAZYWQ010000551.1:0-2277 GCA_964651675.1 uncultured Candidatus Sumerlaeota bacterium
ACATTTGATGCATTCTCAGTGCAGGCTTCGGCAGTTGGTTCTTCACCAAGTGGAGGAAATGTCCATCGTTGTGTAGATCCAGCAGGAGGTGGAGTCATTTCTGTAATTGGAGATGCTGCTCTTGGAAATGATGGAAATGGCTATGATGTATCTGGTGAAATATATATTCCGAGTTCAGGTGAACCTGCTCAGGCAATTGCTATTGGAATATGCGGGCATCAAGGAAGTGCATTTTTCACAAATGCTGCCTATGAAGATGCTTACGGTTACGAATCCGGATATTGGTTGATTTTTGAAAATACAAGTGGTGTGGCACTGAATGATGGACGATCCGATCATCCTGACACCTTCGAATTTGTCTATGCAACGAATGATAATATGGATGCTGAGAAGGTCACACTTTTAAACTCTGCCACGAGAGCTGATACAGGAGCGTCATCCGGTGCCTGGACAACATTCTATTTTAATATCAATCCGAATGCATCAGCAGGAAATCAGTTGATTGCAGAGATAAACGGCTTTGAGATATATCGTGGTAACATTCCTGCTGGTGGACCAATATCAGGAGCTTTTCAAGTTGGATTCAGAGAAAATCATTCTGGTGCACCAGCCTCCAATGAAGGAACCTGGATCGATAATATCCAAATTGGTTCGGCAACTTTCGTAAATAATTGGTTATTATATTAGAGAACAGAAACAGATAGACAGCATATTTGTGCAGGCTACACCAACAAAGCAGGATATATATCCTGCTTAAATATTTTCCGATAGTTTAGGACATATATCTCAAACGATCAAAATCTTTTCTACGGAGGATAGACAATGAAAAATTTAATTGGATTGTTTTTAGTTCTCATCTTTTTATCAGGTTGTTCACATTTTCAAAACTGTCAAACGCCGATGAATCCTCTTTTAGGAGGCTTTTATGGAGAAGGACACGCAGCTCGTTCATCTTCGTATGATCGAACAGGAGCTAACGCAGATAGTATACAAATCCTTCCTAACGAAACCGCAACTCTTGCGGATATCAAAGGTCCAGGTGTCATCAGACACATCTGGATAACAACAAATGCATCCGGACCAGCCGGTCGTACTATAATTATCCGAATGTATTGGGATGGCTCCGAAACTCCTGCAGTAGAAGTCCCTTTCGGTGACTTTTTTGGCGTCGGACATGGCTTAAGTGCCATAGTAAACTCCTGGCCCATTACAGTAGGTTCTAAAGGAAGAGCAAAAAATTGCTGGTGGCAAATGCCTTTTGCAAAAGGTGCTCGCATTACCGTTACAAATGAAGGTGCAGAATCAATCGGCGCCTTTTACTATTACATTGATTACTTAGCACTCGATAAACCACCTTCAACTTCCGAGAGATTCTATGCTCATTATCGCCAGGCATTTCCTGCCAGTTCACCCGAAAACTATACTATCCTTGATACAACTGGCTCAGGTAGATATGTGGGAGTGATAATGAATGTTGATTCTACCAAACCTCAATGGTGGGGAGAAGGAGATGATGTTATAATCGCAGATAATAACGAACCAATGTATGGTACGGGAACCGAAGATTATTTCTGTGATGCCTGGGGAATAAGAGAATACTCGACATTATGGCATGGGACAACTTTATGCGAAGGATTCTCTGATCCTGGTAGTAGAACAACAATGTATCGCTTTCATATTCTCGATCCAGTACCCTTCAAAAAACACATTAATGTTTCCATTGAGCATGGTTCACAAAATAACCGCGCTGATAATCTATCATCCGTTGCTTTTTGGTACCAGACACCACCTGCTAAGCCTTTTCCACCCTTACCACCTGCAGAAGAACGCATATCAGGTGTGGAAAAAATACAACTCATCAATAACCAAGCCTGGCAGCTTGCAGTAAGTGGCTCTAAGGAAGATGCTAAAAAACTCGAAACTCTTCTTACAAAAACTAAAATTAATGAAAATATTGCTTTAATCAAAGGTCTCATAGCTTATGCGGATGGACTTAATCAACCAACTGATGAATCAGTATCTCTCGTAGACACTTATCTCCAGAAATTAAAGAAATTGGTTGACGAACTACCTGAAGGCAAAAGATATGTCTCCGCTAAAATGGACCTTCCTACCGATGACGACAATCCAATTCCAACTTCGATTACACAAGCTTACATAACACTTAACAGAGCTCGTACAGACCTTGCCCGGAAGGTCGCACTCAAGCGTGGTCTCAAACCGGGTGATGAAATCATTGTCGAAGCAAGAGATATATGGGGACGAAAAACTCCTTCT
>CAZYWQ010000552.1:0-2265 GCA_964651675.1 uncultured Candidatus Sumerlaeota bacterium
ATCTACAGCAGCAGGGTATGGTGAGCCTAAAAATATTCCGATTCCTGAGACAGAGCCAACAGTTCCCGTGAATCCTTATGGGAGAACAAAGTTGTTTTTTGAAAATATTTTAGATGATTATGATAAGGCTTATGAATTGAAATATATTTCGTTAAGATATTTTAATGCAGCAGGAGCTTCTGAAAATTATGGCGAAGATCATAAACCCGAAACTCATCTCATCCCGATAATCCTGCAAGTTATTCAGGGTGAAAGAGATCATATAGAAATTTATGGTGATGATTATCCAACGAATGATGGAAGTTGTATCAGAGATTATATTCATATTATCGATCTTGCTGAAGCGCATATCCTCGGATTGAATGCGTTGAATTCAGGCTCTGAAAGTAATTATTTCAATCTCGGAAATGGTAATGGATATAGTGTTTTTGAAGTGATCAATTGTATGAAAGAAGTTACAGGAAAGGATATACCTGTGAAAATTGGCAAGAGAAGAATAGGTGATCCTGCGAAATTGGTTGCTTCTTCTGAAAAGATTCACAAAGAACTTGGTTGGAAAGCAATATATCCTGATTTAAAATCTATCTTGCAATCCGCATATTTGTGGAGATTAAAAAATCCGAAAGGCTATGAATTGTAGCGGATACATTTATATGAAACGATTAGATGCATATAGAATATTATTTGAAAAAGAAGCTGGAATGCTTGTTGACGCCTTAGCTTATGTAGATAACAGGATTATTGTTGAGGATGAAGCTATTGGACAACTAAAGAATGCGGCAAGAATTCCAGGAGTTAAAAAGGTTATTGCCACACCTGATATCCACACTGGATTTGGTGTTCCGATTGGTTCGGTAGTTGCAATAAAAGGAAACATCGTTCCATCAGCCGTCGGTTATGATATAAATTGTGGAATGAGAGTTATTACAACTCCTCTTTTTAAAGAAGATATAAATCCTAAACAATTAGCTGAATCGATAAGACGCGATATTCCACTTGGAGAAGGAAAAAAGAATATTCGATTTAACAATAATGACTTAAGAATTGTCTTAAATAAAGGTTTAAAAGGATTAAGGGAAGTTATTCATAATTATGATAAATTGATGAAGGTGAGAAATGAGGAAGAGGATTATGATGATATGATAAAGGCTGAAGAGTTAGGTTCGATGGCGGGAAATACTGATGCTGTTTCGAATCGGGCAATCGAAAGAGGACAAAGTCAATTGGGTACTTTAGGTGGCGGGAATCATTTTTGTGAGATTCAATATGTGGAGAATGTCTATGATGATGAAATAGCTGGAGAGTTAGGCATAAAGCAGAATCAGATAGTTGTGATGTTACATAGTGGTTCGAGAGGTTTGGGTCATCAAGTAGGGGATGACTATATGAAATTAGCTAAGTCATTGACGGGCGATGTATCTCCAGGCAAGAGTCTGAGTTTTTTACCATTGAATGAGAATAGCGGGAAAGATTATGTGTCAGCGATGCATTGTGCAGCAAATTATGCCTTTGTGAATCGACAGATTATGACAATGTTTATCAGGAGAAACTTTAGACATTATTTTGGGGATATTCCGATGCCTATTATTTATGATGTTCCTCATAATATTGCCAAGTTCGAAACGTATAATGGTGAGAATTTATGTGTGCATAGAAAGGGAGCCACGAGAGCCTTTCCTGCAAGGTTGATGAAAGGAACGGTTTATGATAAAATTGGTCAGCCGGTTATAATTCCAGGATCGATGGGAACAGCGAGTTATTTGCTTGTTGGTGAAGAAAAAGGAATCGAGTCTTTATATAGTGTTTGTCACGGTTCAGGAAGGACGATGTCAAGGAAGAAGGCTGCTGGAAAGGTTCGTAGGAAGAATGGAAAAGTGCTTGAAAAAGGTGCCATATCAGATGAGCGCTTTCGTGAGAGTATGGAAGGAATTGTTTTGATTTGTGAGGATAAACATCATATAAAAGAAGAAGCACCGGATGCATACAAAGATATAGATGTCGTTGTTGATATAGTTGTCAAATCCGGATTAGCAAAAGCAATCGCTCAGATGAAACCATTAGCTGTCCTGAAAGGTTGATGATTATATAAATCATATAGCAAGTTAAAGTGATTAGTTATAACGTTTGGATTTTTCTGTTTGTAGTCATTATCCCCAATCAAAGGAGGCTGTATATTAATTTTTAATCAGCCCATGATTTTAATCGTTGGAATAAAATAAATAAAGAGATTTTTAATGAAAAATAGACCATTTTTTATCATCTCTT
>CAZYWQ010000553.1:0-2252 GCA_964651675.1 uncultured Candidatus Sumerlaeota bacterium
TCAATTAGATATCAATCACGACCAGTCCGCATTTCCTGGATGTAACCGAGTTCTAATGCCCTTTCCGTGATTTCATGTTTCGGATACAATGCAAGTGGATTCACAGGATGTATCGAAAAAGGATGGGGTAATTCCAACAACAGAGATAATGTATCCCATCTATCCTGCTCAGTTTCGAATGGATTACTTCCTATCAAATCGACTATATATCTAACTCCGACTGAATGTAGGATATTACAAGCATTTATGATTTTTTCCCTTGATGTTCTTCTGTTGAATACATCGTAGAGTATATGCTTACTCCCAGCCTGAATCCCAATTACCGTATAAGTAATACCGCTATCTTTTAAGACCTCTACCATTTCTCTTTTACAGGCAGAAGGATGAGTAAAGCACCAGAAGGCTTTTTTAATTTCATTTTTATATCGATTCCCAAATTCTTTCAACCATTTAAGGTTCAGTGTGAACACATCATCGATAAATTCAAATGACGAAAGATTAGGCATTGTCGAAATTCTATATTTCAATTCCGAAATTACATTATCAACCGATCTTCTTCTTAAAAATGCCATCTTAGGATATAATTTTTTATTGAAGTAATTATTACAGCAGTATGTGCAGGAATATGGACAGCCTCTTCCAGTGATAACCATTGCTGCAGTGTTCAGATGACTAATCGGTGGAAACTGATTTTCGTAAAGTTTCCCATCATAAATTAAAAATTTGTCTTTAAGGTCAAAATCAGGAAATGGAAAATCATCCAGATTCGGATAAGGAGGGCGAATATCATTTCTAATAATATTTGACCCATTTTTATACCATAGATTTTTCACACCTTTATAATCTTTTTGTTTGCTATCCAGATCGATGAATTCTAAAAGTGCCTCCTCCCCTTCCCCAATGCAGATAATATCGTTATACTTCAATGCCAATTCAGGATCTAATGTTACAACCACACCACCCCATAAAATTGGTTTCTTCAAAAATCTCAATTTTTCTGTCAGGAAGATAGCTAACCCGAAAAAATTTGCTGTGAAAGAAAATCCAATATAATTCGGATTGAGTTTCGTAACCAAATCAACAAACAATGATATTTCTTTTGGAGTAACATAACAAGGTGGAACATAGTATCCTCCCTGTTCCTCATCGTTTATCTTCTTGTCGATCTCAGCACAACTTTTAAAGTTGATAATTGGAACAGAATGACCATTAGCTTGAAGATAAGATGATAAGTATCTTACTCCAAAACAAAATTCATCATATAATGATATTAGTACAACTTTTGCCATTTATTCATTCTTAACGGTTAATTGTAATAACATTAAAATAATATGATTCTTTGAGGTCAATAATTAATTATTAGATAGGGCACTTGTTTTTTTCGTTTTATAGTCATTATAATTGTTCATAATGAAATAAAAATTATCACAAAATGAATAAAAATTTTTATTGTAATTAGCAATTTGATATTTTTAAATTATCCGATTTGTAATATATTATGTGGTTTTAAAGCTCATAATGAAAGCAATAATCAGAGTCCTCATACAGAATCGCAAAAGGAAAGGAGAATAATAATGGATGAAGGAAATGAAAAAAAAGATAAAAAATCCCTTGACGAACTAATAGAAGAAGGAATCAAATTAGGTGATTTGAAGAAGTACGATGAAGCTATAGAAGTATTGAAAAGGGCTGTGGAGGTTTATCCTGATAGTGCTTTAGCTCATTATAATCTATCTGTTGCCTATGCATTTAAGTTGAAGAAGGATATAGAACGCAGTGAGGTATGGGAAGATAAAGCGGACGAGGAGTCTGATATTGAAGAAGCGATTAATGAGCTTCAGACTGCAGTTTCTCTTGAGCCCAATATGAAAGAAGCTTATAAAGACCTTGGCAAATTGTATGCATTGTTAGGAGATACAGAAAAAGCTATCACAAACTATGAGATGTCCTTATCAATCGATCCAAATCAACGAGATATTAGAGAGGAATTACACAATTTAAGAGGGACATAGTATCTATTGTCTCGGAAAAGTATCAACAATTAGTATTACTTAAATTGGAGTATTTATAGAGTTATGCCTGATCCAGGAAATCCCTTGATTATTCAGTCTGATAATTCGATTTTGCTCGAGACTAATAATGATAATTATGAATTAGCAAGGGATGAAGTATCACAATTCGCAGAGCTTATAAAAAGCCCTGAGTATATACACACCTACAGAATCACTTCCCTTTCCTTATGGAATTCTGCC
>CAZYWQ010000554.1:0-2248 GCA_964651675.1 uncultured Candidatus Sumerlaeota bacterium
CATTATAACTAATTAAAAATCGACATTTTTTGTTTGACTTAGTAGGGGTCGATTATATTGTAGTAACACAAGAAGTGTATTATACATAAGATAAAATCTGAGGAGGAGAACTTAAAATGGCGACAAAAAGAGTAAAAGAGATATTAAATTGGTATACAGCCGACAATCCAGGGACACTTTCGAATTTGGCAAGAATAATGAATACAGGTAAATTAGCTGGCACGGGCAAATTTGTTATTTTACCTGTAGACCAGGGATTTGAACATGGACCAGCAAGGAGTTTTGCTCCCAATCCTCCGGGTTATGATCCTGATTATCATTTTGAATTGGCGATTGAGGGTGGATGTAATGCTTATGCTGCGCCATTGGGATTTATTGAAGCTTCCGCAGCTAATTATGCAGGTGAGATACCTCTGATTTTAAAGGTTAATAATGCTGATTTACTTGTTAAGGGGAAAGATCCTTATCCTGCTGTTAATGCAACTGTTCAAGATGCGTTAAGACTCGGTTGTGTAGCTATTGGATTTACGATTTATCCAGGATCGGCATATAGAAATAATATGTATGCGGAACTAAGAATGCTGGCAGCTGAGGCAAAGGCTAATGGATTGGTTGTTGTTGTGTGGTCTTATCCGAGAGGTTCAAGCTTGTCGAAGGCAGGAGAAACAGCTATTGATGTCGAAGCATATGCTGCTCACATTGCCTGTCAGTTGGGTGCGCACATTGTAAAGGTAAAATTGCCTACTGATCATATTGAGATAGAAAAAAATAAAGAAATATATGAAAAATATAAAATCCCTATTAATGAATTATCAGAGAGGGTCAGTCACATTGTCCAAAGTGCGTTTAATGGTAAAAGAATCATAATTTTCTCAGGCGGTCCTAAGGCTGATTATAATCAGATTATCGATGAGGTTAAAGCAATTAAAAAAGGTGGTGGCTTTGGTTCGATTATAGGCAGAAACTCATTTCAGCGTCCGAAACAAGAAGCATTAAAGCTACTTAATGAGGTTATGGATATCTATAAAAATTAAGAAACAATTACTTAATCAGAAATTGTTCGTATTAAGGGTCAGAGAAGGGTCTGACCCTTTTGTTTGTTACGAAATCTTTTCTGTTTGACATTTGATTTGAAATTGCCGATGTTATTATTATAAGAGATTAATCAATATTTTATAGGTATATAATGGAAAAGGAATCGAGAGTGGATGACATAGAAGAAGCAAGTCGGGATAGATTTTATCTTGAGTTGATGAGCAAAATCAGTGAAATGACGGCATCATCAACCGAATTGAATACCTTACTGCAGGTAATCCTGGATTTAACAAGGGAATGTTTAGGAGTTAGTCGATGTTCCTTAATGTTAATAGATAAAGATACAGGAAAATTAAGGGTAAAAGTTGCAAGTGGTATTCCGATTGATTTGTGGGATAAGATTGAAGTCAAGGTTGGTGATGGAATTTCAGGCTATGTTGCGAAGAATGGTGTGCCTTTATGGACAGGTAATATTGAGAATGATAAAAGGTTTAAGAAGAAAAATGAACCGAAATATACAACGAAATCGTTTATATGCGTCCCATTGAAGGTTTCGGATGAGATTATCGGTGTTATAAATGCAAGTAATAAAATGGATGGGACAGTATTCACGGAAGATGATCTGAATCTGTTTATTGTGATTGCTCAGCATAGTGCCTTTGCTATTGAGAATGCCAAATTGTTTTCTATTACTCGAAATATGAAAAATTATCTCGAGAGTGTTGTAAATAATATCCCGGCAGTAATACTAACACTCGATAGTAAGAAAAAGGTAGTGCTTCATAGTCAAACACGAGGGAAAGTATTTAAGGTATCAGAAGGAGAAATTAATAATAAATATTACAAGGATGTTTTACATAGAAAGGTTGTTGAGGAGGTTGATAAACTAATCAAGGAGCTTGAAAAGACAGGTATATCTCAATATTGCGAAATTGAATTTGCTGCATCAATCGCAGAGAAACCTATTCCAATGGGTATCACTGTATCTCTTTTGAAAGGAATCAAACAAGAAGTATTAGGTATTCTATTAATATTCAGGAATGTTACATTACATAGGGAGTTTAATAAACTGAGGCATCTTGAGGAGGTTAGATCGGATTTTCTTTCGATGATTTCTCACGAACTTCGCACACCGATTACTTCAATAAAAGGAGCATTGTCGTTACTCGATGCCTTAAGAACGGGTCGAACATCAGGATCGATGAGTGACCTT
>CAZYWQ010000555.1:0-1451 GCA_964651675.1 uncultured Candidatus Sumerlaeota bacterium
CCTATAGAAAGAATAAAAAAAATGATAATTACCAATTCAAACAAATATTGCCTTTTCATACTTTCTCCCTTCGCTTTCTATTATTAATTTATTCCTTAATCCTCTCCAGAAAATTTTTCTCAGCCTCCTTGAAAGCCTCCTCAGTTGTCTGAAGTTCCTGAAGAACACGATCCCGTGCCACAGTCATTTCATAACACAATATATTGAAATGCTCACCATAACTATTATAAGCATATTCTATTGCCTCGAGAAATACCTTCTCTTTCTCTTTATCCTTAAAGTAATCTAATCTGCTAACAGACTTTCTTGATGGTCCAGCCCATCCTGCTTTGACCTTCTCCAACTGTACTTCAGCACTTGTAATAAATTTGACAAATTCCCAGGCTTCTTTTGGATGAGGTGTATTTATATATATTGCCGTAGCTGTTGAATAAGTCTGAGAGCCGGGAACCTTATACTTTGGAATGGGAGCAACATCATAATCCAGATCAGGTGCATTTAATGTGGTATCAAGCATATCCCACCAACCACTTATCATCATTGCAACTCTACCCAATTGAAATCCTCTTTTAACTTCCTGATCTCCCAATTCTCCACGCAATGGTGCTGCTCTGTCCTTGAGTGCCAAATTAAGCATATTATCCAGTGCTTCTAATGCTTGCGGTTGAGTAAATAAAGGCATATCGGGATTATCAAAATCAAATACATAACCTCCATTCGAATAAATAAACGGAAACCATAATAATGTATCTCCAGGTAAAACGAAACCCCACTGGTCAATTTTCCCATCACCATTAAAATCTTTGGTAAGCCTTTTTGCAGCTCTTACAAAATCTTCCCATTTCCAATCCTTATTCGGATACGGAAGGTTTTCGGCATCAAACAATTCCTTATTATAAAAAAGAACAGTGCTGCAGGCATCATTTGATAATGCATAATATCGCCCATTCAAATGAAATGGTTCGATCGTCGAAGGATAATAATCATCAATGTCAAAATTTTCCTCTTCAATAAGGGGAGTTAGATCATATAAAGCATTGCGGCTCATATATGGTCGAGCCACTTGCGAACTGACCCAGAATACATCAGGCGCATTACCAGCAGCAAAGGCTGTCATAAGTATCGTATCATATTGCAAGGGAGGATAATAAGTATGTTCGATATGAATTTCAGGATGATATATTTTGAATTTATCAGCAATTTTCTCGACAATATTTTTCGACTCAATATCAGGTATCCAGGAAGCACTTCTGATTACAACTTCGCCTTTTTCATCTATACCTGATGGTCGAAATGAACATTGTAAATGAACCAGCAAGAGAAATATAATGGTAAAATATGTAAATATCTTAAAATTTTTAAAGCACATTTTTTAGTTCATAAACTTTCAACAAGAATAATTAGTATTCCTTTATTCTGCTTAAAAAATTCTTTTTTGCCTGAACGAAGGG
>CAZYWQ010000555.1:1461-2247 GCA_964651675.1 uncultured Candidatus Sumerlaeota bacterium
TTGTTTGAAGTTCCTGGAGAACCCGATCACGAGCCTGTATAAATTCATCTAATAAAATGTCGTGATGTTCACCATAAACTGTTTGAGCATATTCAATTGTTTCCAGAAACACCTTATCTTTTTCCTTATCATCAAAATACGGATCTTTACTCACCGAACGCCTTGATGGTCCTGCCATACGAGCTTTGCAACGGAACAATTGACAATAAGGTCCTGTCATAAATTTGAGAAATTCCCAAGCTTCCCTCGGATGAGGTGTATTTATATAAATCCCTGTGCCAGTATAGAATGCAAAATTTGCCTTCTTCTTTATTATGGGTATAGGAGCAACACTATAATTCAAATCAGGTGCATAGACATCCGTATCCGTCATATCCCACCATCCACTCACCATCATTGCAACCCGTCCCATTTGAAAACCTCTTCTTGATTCCTGGTCACCCATCTCACCGCGTAAAGGGGCTACTTTTTCTTTAAGTGCTAAATTTAATACCATATCAATAGCTTCTAAAGCTGGTGGTTCAGTAAAAAGAATTTCGTTGGAATTTTCATAACTATTAACAAGTCCACCATTAGAAAAAATAAATGGGAAAAATTTCTGAACATCATCAGGAAGAAGATAACCCCACTGATCGGTTTTACCATCACCATTAGTATCTTTTGTTAATTTCCGAGCAGCCTCAACAAACTCCTCCCATTTCCAATCATCACTCGGATAAGGAATCCCCTCTTTATCAAACAAACCCTTATTATAGAATAAAACAGCGCTACAAGCATCATTAGGTA
>CAZYWQ010000556.1:0-2247 GCA_964651675.1 uncultured Candidatus Sumerlaeota bacterium
TAGCTCTACTATCCAACAAATTTTTAATTTTTTTATAGAAAATAGAATATCGAAGAGGATGGCAGATTTGAAGCATCAAATTCTTATCTATTGCAGTTTCGACAATCTTCTTGCATCCCTCAGCCGTTTCAGCAATCGGTTTCTCCAAAAAACAATGATAACCTTTTTCAAATGCCATCATCGAAGATGGTAAATGATCCCTATCCAATGTGGTATTAAAACACAATGGTGCCAAACGAGATTGATCTAATAAATCAACATAAGATTCACAACACTTTTCTTTATTAATATTATGTTTTGCGGCAAAATTTTTCCTTTTTCCCTCATTTGGTTCTGCAACAGCAATAACCTTGAGTTTATCTGGATATCTTAAGGCGAACTCACCAATATTTTCCGTACCTCGTTCACCTGCTCCCAACAATACAGCTTCAATGGGAGGCATAATCATCTCCTTTCATTTTTAACTCATTACTAAAAAAAATCGCAATCAGATATGCAAGGGATATCTTGGGGAAATAACATCTGCAATAACAGCAAACATTTGTCCGAAACACTTTCTGCTTTTACTCTTCTTAGAAATCTCTCAGCACTCCAATAACCAACAATTAGCCTTGTCAGAGCAGTTTGTGGTGTCTCAATTGTGATTGCAGATTTATTGATTCTGTTTGTTAAATCAATACCTTCATCACAGCTTGCTAAAGTTATTTCTCCAATATCTGTCTTAAAATGAATCTGAGCATTTTTTGGAAAATCCGAATGAGACAACAATCTTGAAGAAAGCTCTTCTCGCAAATCCTCAAACAACTCTTTTAATAAAATTATCCTCAACATACCGCCACCTCGCCCCTCATACGGTATTTCGATCTTTTTCACACCACCAAAATCACAAAGATATTCCGCGAAGTAAGTATCTGGTCTTTGTCTGAGTCGCAATTCATTCTGATACATACTCCTGGCACAATCCTTCAAAAATACGACAATTGCTTCGGCTGAAATCTTATCAAAAGTTACCGCTTCCAAAATATCAAATGACTCAGTCCTTTTCAATGTCGGATCAGTATTAGTTATCACATAACCAGTTATGCTATTTTTTTTGTCTGTTACCACATAGACACAATTTAGTGTTGGAATATTAAACCAGGATTTATTCACTCTCTTCACACTCAAAGTTCTCCGATTAAAACCTCTGTTATAAAGTTTATTTAATACAGGAATATCCGTTGCATCTACAGGTCTGATCTTATTCTGCGACTTCAAATCACCAATATTTTTTAGCGGAATAGTTATAAAACATCTCAAAACTGATTCGATATATCCAAAGCGATGATAAAAATTTGGAATTCCAAAAAGTAAAGAAAGAGGAAATTTATTTTGCCTCATATATTCGATAGAATCATTCATAAGCATCGAAGTAAAATTCTTCTTACGATAAGGCGGAAGAGTATAAACATCACCTATACCGCCCATTTTAATAACAGCACCACCAATCCTGAAGCGCTTTTCCACTATTGATATATGACTCACTATTTCGTCATTTACCTTAATAATCCTCTCGTATTCAGGCTTAAAATAAGGCGCCTTGCTTGTATAATTCTCTCTCACCTGAAAAAAATCATAATAACTTTTCCCCGGAAAAACCTTTGCAAACTGCTCCGCAACCTTTTTCAACTCCCTATCATCTTTAACAAAAGTCAACACTTCTTTCACATATGAATCCTCTCGATAATCCTACTTTAAACAATAAAAATGACTTTTTTAAATTTTTAAAAAGCTCACAATATGTCAAGTTTTTTATTAAAATAGTCAACCTTGCAAAATCTTTATTTCGTGATAAAAATCGAAATGTATTTATTCCTTACCCATTCGTATCAAAACTCTGAAAGAGCAAATATGATTTTAGCCATAGATAGAAGAAGGTGTGGATGTATTAAAGCTCTGAAAGAGCGAAGGATTATAGCCTATGGCTTTAGCCATAGGAATAGAATGAAGTACGGCGGTGTAAAAGCCCCGAAGGGGCGAAGGAAAAATCATTGAAACAGGCAGCCTGTGGTTCTGTTCCTATGCAGATGTGACTCGTCGCAAACTATAGATTTTATTCAGCAATACCTCAAGAGTAAGTTGTTGATTGATTCGTTTATAACTATATGCAAGAACATATTCTATGAAATCGATAATCTTAAGCAGATTATAAGTATCATAATTATCGATAGACGATTTAATAACTTCTATCCTATCTTTATTGATGAT
>CAZYWQ010000557.1:0-2241 GCA_964651675.1 uncultured Candidatus Sumerlaeota bacterium
GATCGTACCTTCGGGTCTTTTCTGGACAATTCCTTTAATACCGATTACAAATTCAGAACGGAGTTGATGAGCGATTTTATGTGGTTCAGAGTTAATTTCAGGATTAAAAACAACCTGGCAAAAACCTGTCCTATCGCGTAAGTCTATGAATATGCAACCACCATGATCTCTCCATCTAAAAACCCATCCTTTTAAGATGACCTCTTTACCGACATCATCCTTCGTCAACTCACCGCATTTTTTAGTTCGTCTTAATTTTTCAAATTCACTCACGATTCCTTCTCCTGATCATTCTTATTTATTATCATTTATAGGGACCGAGCCGCAGGCTGCCTGTGGCAACATTGTTCTGTCCTTACTGACAGATTTCCTTATATCTTCGGTTTCGTAAGAAACACAATAATTACTATCACAATTATTCCCGCTACTATTAATGCAAAAAAACTCATTGAAAAACCATAACTCCTTAGGAAATTCTCTAATTAAGCCAATCACTTGAATCAATTAAATGCGTAGTATACTCAACAGGATTAATTGTTTGTCAATAGGAAATTGAGGCCTTTGAAAAACCGTAATACAAGATCTTTGTTGCAGGAATATATGAGCCTGTAGGGAACAGTCGCGACCGTTCCCTACAAATAGGTGAGAAATTTTTATTTAAGAACTGTTTCCATCAGATGTTTCATTTTTTTATTTGGTTGATGATTCTCAAAGAAACCACTATAAGAAAAAAGTACAAATCCACCGCCATTTTGTTCTCTTGTGAACTCAATCTGCTTAGCAATTCCTTCTGCATCTTGAGAATAGATTATTCCCATCAACACTTTCGCATTTTTTGTGTTTTCATAGAAGTCAAGAGCTTTCTTTTTATACAATTCCATATCTTTGGTATAATTCATTGGAATAAGAGCATTCACGAGACCTTTCTCAGCCCATTCTCTTGAAGGCTGAAATGACTTATTTATAGCATATTTATAATCACCTGAAACAGCAGCGGTGATTTTTATAAATGGTCGGATTTTCCTTGCGGCATCATAAACGCTTTGAACCAATTCCGTAACTTGTTTACATCTCCATTCTGTCCATAATTCAGGAGCTTCATCAGGTGTTTTTCCCGTTTCTTCTTTGAATCTTTTCAAACTTACTTCATCATAGGAAAAGTCACCTATTTCACCTGGATATCTAATGTAGTCATAATGAATAGCATCAATATCATACCTTCTCACAATCTCCTCGAATATTTTAATAAGATAATCTTTCACTTCAGGATTTGCAGGATTAAGAAAGCTATACCAGGAATCGGTTGTCATTATCTTACCATCTTTCCCGACCATAAACCAGTCTTGATGGGTGTTCCAGAGTTGATCAATATTAGCTGGAAGTTCCTTCCCAAAACGCCAACCAGGATACACATTGACCCAGGCTTGGACCTTTATACGATTTTCTCTACCGGCATCAATCGCTGTCTGCAAAGGATCCCAGCCGGGATCTTTGCCTATTGTCGAAGGATTATCGCTTGTTAGCTCATAAGCCCAGGGTTCGATATCCGATTTATAAAAGACTGTTGCATTACCTCTAACCTGAAATATTGCATCGGTGAAATTATGATCTCTGAGATTCTTGAAGATTTTCTTAACATCCTCAGCCGTTTTATACTCCCATCTTGTTACCCACACAGCTCTTGTTTCTTGCTTTCTACCATCGGCGACAGAAATGTTGATTTGCTTACAATTCATAAGCGTAACCATAATAATAAATAAAGAAGAAATCAACAACATAGTCTTTACACTTTGCAATTTCATATTATCCTCCTTTGCAGAAGTTTGATTAACAACTTGATAACCAAATATGGATGATTTATTAAAAGACTTCAACACAAATTTATCCAAATATCATTTATCATTGACAATCACTGTTAGAACATTAGATATAAAGTGAAACACTAACTATGTGACGAATAATGCATTTTGGGATATACTTGTTACAAGGATTGTTTTGTATGTCATCCTGAACTCGTTTCAGGATCCCAATGCAGATTCCGAAACAAGTTCGGAATGACACATTACAGAAGGCGATAGATGGTAGAGGTATTTAAGAAAGAATATCCACTTGGAGTTAGATTCTGGGCAATTCTACATCTTGTATTAGGTGTTCTTATTTATGTTAGAATAGAAACATTAATTACTACTTATTCACATCCTGACCGAACAGTACCCTTCACTATTTTATTTAATGCTACTC
>CAZYWQ010000558.1:0-2223 GCA_964651675.1 uncultured Candidatus Sumerlaeota bacterium
TACCTTGAGAAAGGGGACTTAAAAAAATCCTCAGAGCATATCTATAAGATTGAAAGATTGATGAAAGACAAATCCCAAAAAGGATGGCAATTTAATTCAAGTCTGATTAAAAGATATAATAAATTGCTACGCTCCTATAATAGATACAAAGTGTAGATTATTATCCAATTCCTAATTGATCCCTCTTTTATATCCCCAGTAAGCCTTTCGAATTTTAACATTATCTTTTATATTGACTTCTTGATTAATTCTGGATTAACAAATAATATTAAGTATAGGGAGAGAGTTTTTTTTTACATCGTTAGATTCAAGGGGAGTAAACGAATCAAAAATCGTAATATTCAATGAAAATGAAATGAGGTGATAAGCTTTGAGAGTATCTTTTAGAAAAGTTAAGAAATATTCATTATTAAAGTACATACTTGGAGTGTTATTTCTAATTTTTCTTTTAGCAATCAGTTGGGCGGGGATTCGTCAGGATTTATTAGGAAATATTATTAAGAATGATGTTGTTACTCCTTCAGGAGGCGGACGAATTGTAAACGGTAGTGGAAATGTTATAAATGCCTCCATAGGACAGTGTGCTGTTGGATTTTCTCAAGCTCCCTCCGGACATAAACTCTATCATGGTGTTCATTCTCCTGTTCTCTCACCAACTCAGGTTCAGGCTTGGCAGTCTTTTGAAAAGTAGTTCTGTCAATAGGAGAATCTCTTTAGGAATTGAAACTTGTTTCTATTACTATATTTTTTAACCTGACTGTTAACTGTATGAAGTAATGCAGAGAAAAATATTCTGTCCATCTCGTCTATTGTTTTACAATCCAGGTCATTTTAATAATAGTTATGCAGAAATTTAAAAAGGGAGAAGCACGATGCTAAAAAGACAAAGTCTATTATTTTCTCTTTTCGTATTTCTGATTTCATACTTATGTCTGGCTGGACCGAGTAATATTACTTATCAAGGTACAGTAACCACATCTGGTGGGAGTGCATCACCTGATGGGAATTATGCAATGCGCTTTGCCCTCTGGAATCTTGAAAGTGGTGGAGATCCAGGTACAAACAGACTTTGGCAGGAATCTTATATTAATTCTGATGCTATTACGGTAACGAATGGTGCTTTTTCAGTAGAATTAGCCAGTATCACAGCATTTCCATCAAATTTTTTTCGGGACAATCTCTATTTATGGTTAGAGGTTGAGGTTGATTTGACAGGGACTGCTGGAAATAGCTTTCAGACTTATTCACCGCGAGTATCATTTTCTGCAGCAGCATATACTTTTTATAGTTATAATTCGAATAAGCTGGATGGATATGATTATTCGGATTTTGCGCGTTTGAATTCAAATAACAATTATGGGGCTATAAATAAGTTTATGGCTGCACCTGCTGACACAACTTATACATCGGCACCGCTTCAGGTATGTCCCACATCAGGTGTTGATACAAATGAGCCATTATTTAGTGTCTATTCAAACTCCAGCAATATGGTAGTCATACGAGAGCCTGGTAATTTAACTGTTTCCGATGTAATTCAAGCTGGAACTACTGCAGACCCAGTTGCTTATAATAGAATTGGTGACGGAACAGCAGAAGGAGGTTATGTCAGTAATAAAGATGACTTACTAATAAATGGTGACCTTGAAGTTAAAGGTTATGTTACTTGGGCAACGACTAAGATAAGAAATTATTCTATGAATCCCATAGATTTTTTCCCAAGGAGTGATACCTACCAGTATTACTGCGCATCGACGAGTTTGTTTAAAAGCTCTGGAGATTCAAATGCTCAGGTCTGGCATGCACCTGTTCATCTTCCTGATGGTGCAGAAGTAACACTTTTTTCTGTTTATTTTTATGATAATACTGATTCAGGCAATATGAGTGTGAGTCTTGATAGAAAGTATATGAGTAGTATAACTCCTACACCGATGGCTGAAGTGGCTACTTCTGGAACGCCTGGTGCAAGTGTAATGAGTGATTCAAGCATTACAGATGCAATTATAAATAATGGTTCTTACACATATTGTGTGAGAGTTGTTTTTCCAACTGCGGATATAGGTAATATGATTCAGTTAAGATCTGTCCGAATCAGATATGAGACAACTGGTCCTTATTAAAAATTAATTTTTTTGGATGATTTTATTAAAAGGAGGAAGAAAAATGAGAAGGAAATTCACTGGAATATTAATCCTGTTTTTCATTCTTTTACTTTCACATTTTTGT
>CAZYWQ010000559.1:0-2222 GCA_964651675.1 uncultured Candidatus Sumerlaeota bacterium
CTGGTATCATTGCATTCGCAATCATCTATAATTCGACATCAATCACAATCACCGAAAGACAAAGGGAATTAGCATCTCTGCGGGTTCTCGGATTCACCTCCAAGGAAGTTGGCAAAATAGTATTCAATGAAAATGTACTTCTTTCCATCATCGGTATCATCACAGGAATACCTATTGGTATTTTCTTCTGCAAACTACTTGTATTAGCCTATGATACAGAATTTTATACTTTGCCATTTTATATAAAAAACAAAACATATATCATTTCTGCTATTACGATACTCATTTTCGTATTAGTCTCAAACTTTATCTCAAAGAGAAAAATAAATCGTCTTGATTTAGTCGAAGTCCTAAAATCACGAGAATAAAGGAGCTTGTTATGAAGAAAAAAAAGTGGATTATCATCATAATAGGAATCGTGATACTCTTCATTATCATCGCATCCTTGCGGAAAAAATCAATTAAAGTCGAAGCCGCCAAAGCCAAAATTGGAACAATCAAAGAATATATCGATGAAGAAGGCAAAACAAGGCTCGATGATACCTACATAATCAATATGCCTATTGATGGAAGGGTATTAAGGATTGATCTCGAAGAAGGTGATCTCGTAAAAAAAGAGGAGATTATCGCAACCATCGATGATTTCTCAATCAATCAAAACATAAAATCGCTGAACAACAAAATAAAAGAATTGAATGCATCCATCGAAGGAGTAGACAAGGCAAAACCAAAAAAAGATGAGATCAAAGCCGCAGAAATCAGACTCAATGAGGCTGAATTAGGAATCGAAACATCTGAAAAAGAGTTGAACATAGCAAAAATAAATTTCCAAACCAAAGAAAAAGATTACAACAGAATGAAAAAACTTCTGGAAGACAAAGTTATCAATCAATCAGAATTTGATAATGTGAACGATACTTATCAAAGCCTTAAAGAGCAGTTCAGACAGGCAGAACTTAAATTAAAGGAAGCCAAACTCAAACACCATATCGCACAGCTTGACTATAATGTCATCAGAGAATCCTTAGAAGATAATGAATACCAGAGAAAAGTTTATCAATCGCAAATAAAACAGACGGAATCGGAATTAAACATCCTTAAGGATAACCTGATAAAAACAACAATCAAATCTCCTATCAATGGAATCATTCTTGAAAAAAATATTGAGAGTGAACAGGTTCTGCCAGCAGGAACTCCTTTACTGACGATTGGTGATATGGACACCATCGAGATCGAGTCAGACATCTTATCCGAAGAAATCGTGAAAATTAAAGTAGGACAAAAGGTAGAGATTACAGGAAAGGCTTTAGATAATAAGACAATTTTGGGAGAAGTAAAAAGAATTTATCCGACAGGATTCAAGAAAATATCCTCATTAGGAGTCGAGCAACAAAGAGTCAAAACAATCGTTGCTTATGACAACTCAAAAGTCGGATTGAGACCGCAATCCACAGTTGACATAAAAGTAATCGTGGATGAAGCAAATCCTGCACTGATTATTCCCGAAAGAGCACTATTCAAACAAGATAGCAAATGGCACATCTTTAAAGTCATCAGATCAAGAGCGAAATTGACTCCGATAGAAGTAGGCATTCGGAATGATGAAGATGCTCAAATACTGAAGGGATTAGAGGAAGGAGACATTGTCATTTCCGACATCCCTAACGAATTAACCAATAACTCAAAAGTAAAAATAACAAACAAGCTATAATTTTAACAATTAACTTCGAGGGGTTGAATTATTAACAATACTACTTCTCAGAATGCATGAAAAAATGTTCATTCAAAACCTCATTTATCTATTGATTTTTTAAAAATATACAATTAAATTTCGCCTATGTTCCTAAACCGATTTAACATATCACATATATATAATAGAAATAATCTGAAGTATAAGATAATATTATCTTACTTAGCTTTTATATTTCTCCTATCCTTAATAAATATCTATTCCCAAAATGAACCCGGAGTTAATTGGTATTATGCTACTGGAGATATTCCTTTTAAAAATCGTGCTGGTCATTCAAGCATAGTTTTCAACGATAAGATGTGGATTATTGGTGGCTATCCATCACTTAACAGTAAAGATATGAATGATGTCTTAAATTCAACCGATGGTTTTGTATGGACAAAAATCACTGACTCTGCAGCCTTCCCTCCACGCTGGGGTCACAGAAGTGTCGTTTACAACAATATGATGTGGGTAATTGGGGGATGGTCTG
>CAZYWQ010000560.1:0-2221 GCA_964651675.1 uncultured Candidatus Sumerlaeota bacterium
TGTTAGGACTTTCATATCGAGTCTCAATACTATGCACAGGGGATTTATCATTTTCAGGAGCAAAATGTTACGACATAGAAGTCTGGGCACCTGGAGCAGAAAAGTATCTTGAAGTCTCCTCCTGTTCCAACTTTGAAGACTTTCAGGCAAGAAGAGCCAATATCCGATTCAAAAGAGACCAGGATTCTAAACCGGAATTTGTTCATACATTAAACGCATCAGGTCTTGCTTTACCACGCACAGTCATTGCACTCATCGAAACTTACCAACAATCCGATGGCTCAATCCTCATCCCTGAAGCCCTGAAAGACTATATGAAAACGGATAAAATTTGTCTGAAATGAAAACACTCATTCTTTGTGCAGGAGCAATCGGCTCTATATATGCAGGTTTTCTCAAAAAAGCTGGACACGATGTAACCGTTTTAGGTCGAGAATGGCATCTCGATACCATCAAAAAAAGAGGATTGAAAATTACTGGCATCTGGGGAGAACATCGCATCAACAATATTAAATGTGTTACAACTCCTCAAGAACTCAAAGATGAAAAATACGATCTCATCATCCTATCAGTCAAATCTTATGATACTTCAGCGATTGCCAAAATCGCCCATAAATTTCTCGCTCAAGATGGCTTTGTAGTTACTCTTCAGAACGGCGTCGATAATGCAGAAAAGATCTCAAAACTCATCGACTACAAACAAATTCTTATTGGTAGAGTTATCTTTGGAGCGGAAATATTAGCCTCTGGACTCGTTAAAGTTTCTGTCATTGCAGATAAAGTCAGACTCGGTTGTTATAAGAACGCAATCGATTATCAGACGATAGAAGAACACGCCGAATTATTCAACAAAGCAGGCATTCCCACAGAACCAACAACCGAAATTTCCAAATATCTCTGGGCGAAACTCCTTTATAATTGCGCCTTAAATGCACTTTGCACAATTCTTAATATTCCTTATGGCAAACTGTTAGGTAATGATTATACGGAATCGTTAATGAAGACAATTATTCAGGAAGCTTTTAAAGTAGCAAAGGCAAAACGCATCAAACTCTTCTGGAACAAATCCGAAGAATACATAGAAGAATTATTTAATAAATTAATCCCATCGACTGCAGCGCATTTCCCATCGATGCTTCAGGACATAAAAAACAATAAAAAGACAGAAATCGATTCTTTGAATGGCATTATTGTCAAATACGCAACAGAAAGCAAACTCACCGTTCCCATCAACGAATGCTTAACAAAAATTATCAAAGGAATTGAGCAGTTAAAAAACGCCGTTTAGCGTTTTTTAGAAAAACGATTCCTGAGAGTATCGACAAACGCCTTATCAGCAGAATTAGAAATCATTTCAAGTGGAGAAAAACCACGCTTCCACGCTAAGAAAAAAGTAAGGAAGAGAACTGCACCAGTAATCACAAAATTTTGCCAGGCATTAAGTACCCACTGTCCTTGCCAGGTCAACTGCAAACTATTCGAAAAAGGAAGGAGATAAGGAATGGGCCATTGATAGCCTTCTGGACCTTTACCACCGATAATGTCACAAAAAAAATGAATATGAAAAGCCAAAAAAACAAGCGCACTTGTCTTCCATTTTTTAGTCGCAAGAAAAAAACTTACTATCGTAACAAGAAGACAAAAACCGATGTTGTGACCAATAACATGATGATACTTTGACCACCACAAAAGTGGATTTTCCCAATTCTTTGTTATTTTTTCAGCGATGATACCAGCACTATCAATGTCAGGACTGATACCTGCAATAGTAACTATCGCACGCTCTTTTCGATTCAATCCATTAATATTAGCAACAAGCCAACTTGTGAGAAAGTGAGTTATCGGACTCATATTCTTACTTTAAATGAAATTTGTTTTGTTTGTTTCTGTCAAGCATCGCTAATTCATTTTTTCTTTCTTCCCGATACTCAACAACAAACAACTCAATCCCCAATTTCAAAATAGTTTTGTGGTTTTTATGATTTTCTCCGATTCTGCTGTCTAATGCGATACAACCGTTCAGTAAAACCACCATTTTTTTTAAACATCTTCGCCTGTGATACCAGTTGTCTATCAAGCAAACTACTTGCCACACCGATAAGCACAAGTGCCGCATTAGCAGCTATCTCAGGATAGGTAGAGGATATGGGATTTATGGACTTTATGGACTTACTGGACTGAGCAGGCTTCATAGCTACCTTTTCTTGTCCATTCTGTACAC
>CAZYWQ010000561.1:0-2220 GCA_964651675.1 uncultured Candidatus Sumerlaeota bacterium
GTTGTATTTTCCTCCGAAATATAAAATGGGGATTGTTTTGTCTCTTCCGTTTTGAACTTACTTGCCCAATCACCTTTAAAATAAATTGCATTAGTCAATATTAGCGTTGTTGCAGATGAGACAACACCGGGACCTAATAGATTCTGAATCTTCTCCGCTGTTTTTTCAGCTATCCAAAGGTTGATAATCTCTCGCACACCTTCAGCATCACCACGAAAATCAACCTTTGCAAGTTCTGCATTATAAAAATCCTTTGTCAGTTGAAGATACGATTTACTAAAAGGAAAATCCGCTTGCCCCCATAATCGATTCGCAATAGTTAACTGATAACCAACATCCTCACCTTCACCCGAATTCATCTGTTGCAAAAGAGTTTTGAAACACTCGTGCAACTTTGTATCCTCAAAAGGGAAACTCAGAACCTGCTGCATCTGTTTTGCAGTCTCTCCTTTAGCACCAGCATAAGTCATTGCAAGCGCAGTAGATATGCTATTCGGTGAGAAAAAAAGATTGTCATCACTTTTTCCTGCAAGCACTGCAAAAAGATCAAATGCAAATTTATTATTATTCTCAACAACAACTGACAAATCTTCCTGACTCGCCTCCAACTTGATAGGTTCAATATCATTCGAAGCTCTTTGCATAGCACAAACAAAATTGGTCATTGCGAAAATTATAGATACTACTAACAGTGAGTAAACAACATTTTTATTTTTCATAAGTCTACACCTCCTTATTTTTTTTCTACTTTAAATCATCTATACTCATATATTTAAAATCTATGATTCCTGCTTTAAATATATGAAATCCAAATTTTTCATAGAAACTCTCTAATTCAGGATTAAAAGTCACTTGTATGCATCTGATTCCTTCGCTCTTTAAATCTTGAATAGCTCTCTTCACAACAGAATAACCAATTCCTCTTTGTTGATATTTCGGATGAACCATTAAATCAACTAAAAATGAATCAGCAACTCCATCACTAATGACAGATAAAAAGCCTATAAGTTTTTTCTCAATCCGAACAATATAATAAGTGTAAATATTTTTTAATATCTTATCATAAATACCTTCTGCTCTATCCCAGCCAACAGCTTCCCGTAGATCCTCAATTTCAGATTGTGTCACTTTCCCTTCTCTAATAACTTCAAAATCAATGTCCATAGAATCTTTTTCCTAATTATTGAAATCTTCGATGTAAACTAAGTTTCATATCCTGCATCAGAAAATCTTTGAAAATATATTCTTCTCAACATTTCCTCAATCCCGAATAATAAATCCTATGATTGTTAAAATCAAGCCTGGAATACCAACAAAAAGAAAAATTAACATTCCAAGCATTCCAGAGCCTTCCATACCTCGATCTCGTATTATTAGTGGTGTATAAGCCCAAGGAAATACACCGAGTAATAACATTAATAATCCTGTATACAGAACTGTTCTACCTGAAAATGCAGGAGCACCCCAAAATATCCCCCTAATAAAAATCACAATTCCCATTATGCACAACATCGGTGAGAGATAAGATAATCTTGTAAATATTAATGATACATCATCAATCGATGTTCGGAAAAAAACATAATAAATTAATAATACTCCTGAAATAATGAGTATTAATCCAATAATGGCATTAACTAATCTCGTCTTTCTTTCCAATGATAGAGCCATTTTATATTATCTTTCGATCCTCATCCAAAAACACTTTCATCAAGCAACTGAATCAGTTTTTTATTATTGAAATTTTTAAAACCAAAAACACTTTTCCAAACATCCTCTCTCTCCATACATAAATAAACTGTCACATCCTTACTATATTTCCTTATATAATTATAAAGAATCTTATAAATATAAATTCTCAATGGTTTTAGATATCGCATTTTACCATCTTCTGCCACAATAAATTCCTCATAGACAATTTTACTCCTTGGAAATCTCTCCTGAATAATCGGTTTCAAATTAGGCATAAATCTCAAACAGCCCATACTAATCCACACAATATTCTCTGGTTTTATTTTAGCAAAAATCTTATCTATAACAAGCTTATAATCCTCTTCCCAACTATCATAGCGAATTATCGGATCGAAATGAAAACCTATCCTATAACCAAGTTCCTGACAAATCTCAGCCGCTTTGATTCTGTCCTCTATCGAAGGAGAATCCGACTCCTCTTCCTGAGCAACCTTCTCAGAATTTAATGACCAGGAAACAATAGTACTATTC
>CAZYWQ010000562.1:0-2214 GCA_964651675.1 uncultured Candidatus Sumerlaeota bacterium
GTTCTATCGTGGGATGCTCCACCTTATAATACGGGAGATGATTTATATGGTGATGCTGCTACAGGCTATCGCATTTACACAAGTATAAATGGAAAAGGATTCGGTGATGCGACTGCAACCACAGGTTTATCCTATACTGTATCTGGTTCAGGATTGACAGAAGGGCAAACTTACTATTTCCGTGTTAGTGCCACAAATGCTGGTGGAGAATCTTTTCCTACCGAGACTTTGGCTGTAAGATATAAATCAACAGGTAGCAATCCAATCCTCATTGTTAATGGATACAATAGATTGGATCGATGGATGCTCGTTGTAGAAGATGATCCTTATGATACTGACGACTTACATCGTGAATACTTGAATCTGATGAATTCGTATGATTATGTTATTACCTATGCTGAAGCAATTAAAAACTATGGCGAATATTTTGATTCCTGTTCTAATGAGGCAGTTATAGATAGCGATATTTCACTTGATAATTACAATGCTGTTATCTGGTTTGTTGGTGAAGAATCCAATAACGATGATACATTCGATTCGACAGAACAGAGTAGAGTCCAAACTTACCTAAGTGGAGAAGGACAGATTTTTGTATCTGGTGCGGAAATTGCCTGGGAGCTTGATGCGGATTCATTAAATCAAGGTGATACTTTCTTACATAATTATTTGAAAGCAGATTATTATGGAGACGATGCTGAAACTTATACTGCCGTTGGTTCAGGAGGAATCTTTTCGAGTATTGCTTCGTTCACATTCGATGATGGTTCAAGTATTTATGATGTTAACTATCCCGATCAATTAGATGCGTATGATGGAAGTACAGTTAATCTAACCTACTCTGGAGGAAGTGGTGGAAATGCCTGCATCCAATATTCTGATTCAACCTTCAAAGTAGTTTATATGGGATTTCCCTATGAAACAATAGTAGATCAAACAACAAGACAAGATATTATGGAAGCCATTTTGGACTTTTTTAATTTTACAGGTGGCTCAGCTACCAGTAACTGGATATTATATTAGCTAATTTCAAAAAAATGTATTTTACAGGTTAAAGAAATAAATACCTAATAAATACTGCGATGGAATGACCAAAACCACAGACTTTTCAGATAAAGAGTCTGTGGCTATGCTTTTTTATAACCACACTAAGATAGATTAATTTCACAAACAAACCAAGTCCATCAAACCATATAAAATACCCCATAATGTTTTTTCTTCTTTACATATATGTAGAATTTGTTATGAAAATTTGGCTTAATAACTTCTAAGTAGGCTGTATGAGTTTCGAAGAATTAATACTAAAATTCTCCAAAAGGATAAAGCAATTAGCTGATAAGGCATTCATCCAATCGAGTGTCATTGACAAAGATGACCTTTATCAAGAGATGATATACAATCTCTGGGAAAGATGGAGAAATGGAGAATTGGAAGACAAAACAGATGCCTACATTATAGGCAGTTGTTATTTTCACCTCAAAAACTATCTAAGACGTTTCAAGGAAAAATCAAAACTCATTAGTTTTAACGAACCTTCAGAAAAAATGGATGTACATTTAGAGGAGTTAGTTCCTGATAAAAAACCACTTTTTGATAAAAAAGTAGATGATGCTATTTTCATTCAAAAAATGAAATCGAATGAGATGACTCGAAGAGAAAAAGAAGTGACCGAACTACTCGAAAAAGGACATACACTCAGAGAGATAGGCAAAAAACTAGACATTTCCCATGTTAGAGTATTAAAAATAAAAGAGAATATTGGAAAAAAATTTAAGAAGGGGGGTTACCAAAAGTAAGAGATATTTACTTAATATAAGTGAAAAACAGATTCAAGTCTCAAAATTATATCTCAAAGATAAGGAAAGCGGAATGGGAAATGTAGTGTTTGCTGACAAAGTTGGTATGGATACTCTTTGGGTATTACTTGCAGCCTTTTTGGTATTCTTTATGCAGGCAGGATTCGGTATGGTTGAAGCAGGATTTATCCGAGCTAAAAACACCTGTAATATCCTCACCAAGAACTTTTTAGATTTCTGTATGGCTTCTCTGGGTTTTTTTATGTTCGGTTACGCAATTATGTTTGGAACAGGAAATGATTTTATTGGACTTAAAGGATGGTTTTTAGCTGGAGCCGAATCTGCTGCAGATGTACCATTATATGCCTTCTGGTTGTTCCAAGCGGCATTTTGCGGTGCTGCTGCAACCAT
Organism: uncultured Candidatus Sumerlaeota bacterium; assembly: GCA_964651675.1. Lineage (GTDB taxonomy): Bacteria > Sumerlaeota > CAZYWQ01 > CAZYWQ01 > CAZYWQ01 > CAZYWQ01. The sequence goes on from CAZYWQ010000562.1 coordinate 2,205, forward strand.
AGTTGCTGGC
>CAZYWQ010000563.1:0-2208 GCA_964651675.1 uncultured Candidatus Sumerlaeota bacterium
GGTTTGGACTTCAAAGGAAGTAGGATGGCCTATTTCTTCATCTCTCCCTATCTCCTCTGCAAAGGGGATTATCTTCTCCAACAATCTGACAAATTTATTTTTAGGGATAGGGTTGCCATCTACCGTAATCCTCTCCCTTATATCTATTAGATGAGGTGAGGTATATGCTCCGACTTTGAACCCAGCTGCTCTCAGTACAGAACTTACAAGAACACATGTCGATCCCTTCCCATTGGTGCCTGCGATGTGTATTGCTTTCAGCTTTTCGTGGGGATTCCCCAGGCAGTTAACTAAACCCTTTATCCTCTCCAAGCCCAGTTTAATGCCGAAAAGCTCTAATTTGTCGAGGTATTTTAAAGCTTCTTCATAAGTCATAGTAGGAATTAGTGTATCCTCTCAAAAAATAGTGGTAGAAAAGCAAATATATTTTGACAAAGAGATGACATAATGTTATAATAGCAACATGAGAGAGGGAAATCTTTTAGAACAATTAAATATCAATCTTGATCATATCACAGATGACAAGATAAAAGAGACGATTTTGTTTCTTTTTAATTTCATTGAAGAACTATCTTCGACAAATCGGAAACTTCAACAAGAGAATCAACAATTACGAGATGAGATTAACAAGTTAAAAGGAGAACGAGGGAAACCTGATATCAAAGCTTCGAAGAAAGAAATTATTCAGAAAGAAGACATTTCATCTGAAAAAGAACGCCAAAGAAGAGATAAGAAATTAAAACGGAAAAGAGATACAAAAAAAGACAAGATCAAAGTAGACCGTATCGAAGTATGCGAAGTTGATAAAGAGAAATTGCCTTCTGATGCTGAATTTAAAGGATATGAAAGTGTCATTGTCCAAGACTTGAAGATTGAAACGGATAACATTGAATTTAAGAAAGAGATATATTACTCGCCATCAGAAAAGAAGAGCTACATGGGCAACGTTCCTCCGGGTTATGAAGGTGAATTTGGCCCGAGTGTGAAAGCCTTGGCGATCATTATGAAGAATGTGTGTAATATGTCACAGCCAAAGATATTAGATTTTTTTGAGAGTTTTAATATTCTAATATCATCTGGGACCTTGTCAAATATTTTGATCAAGAAAAAGGATGAATTTCATAAGGAAAAGGATGAATTGTTTAGAGCTGGTATACAATCGAGTGATTATCAACAGATAGATGAGACGTCAGCCAGAGTAAAAGGGAAAAATTATCACACACACATTGTATGCAACGAATATTATACCGCCTATTTCACCACTGAGAGGAAAGACAGACTGACCACACTTGGGATATTGAACAACTCTAATGAGTTGAGATATTGCTTCAATGGGGAAACATTTGAACTTTTGATACAGTTAAAAGTATCCAAGAAACATATAGATGAACTAATGAAATTAGAGTCGGATAAAGAGTTTTACAAAGATGAGATTGAGAAATTATTATTAGAGCATTTACCTTCTTTGAAGAGAAGAGTCAAAGCTAGAATATTAGAAGCTGCTGCTATCGCTTGGTATCACAAAGGTTTAGATTATCCTGTGGTTAAGGTTCTCCTGTGCGATGATGCACCTCAATTCAAGATATTAACAGAAGAATTAGCACTATGTTGGGTCCATGAAGGACGTCACTATAAGAAGTTGTGTCCTGTTCTCCCTTTTAATGGGGAAAAGTTGGACGAATTTATCGGACTCTTTTGGAATTACTACCAGAAATTATTGGACTATAAAACCTCTCCCTCCCCGGAATCTGCGGAATTATTATCTTGTGAGTTCGATCAACTATTCTCAACGAAAACTGGATACCAGCAATTGGATGATAGAATTAAAAAAACAAAGCAGAAAAAAGAAAATTTGCTCTTGGTTCTTAAGTATCCTCATCTTCCCTTGCACAATAATAAAGCTGAGTTAGAAGCAAGAATCCAGGTTCGAAAAAGAGATGTAAGCTTGCATAATGTAACTGACGAAGGTACAAAGGCGAATGACACCTTCTTAACAATCGTTCAAACCTGTAAGAAATTGGGTATTAATTCTTATGAATATATCTTTGATAGAATCAATAAAACCTTCAAAATTCCACCCCTCGCACAAATAATTATGACAAAAAGTTCCGAAAATAAAATGATGATCTCCGGACCATGATTAGATCTTACCCTGAGATTTTGAGGGGATACATATAATCCATATCCTCTCCTGTATGACTTCTAGAG
>CAZYWQ010000564.1:0-1800 GCA_964651675.1 uncultured Candidatus Sumerlaeota bacterium
GTCTTAGCCTCTGCCACAAGCTTGGCAGTCTTACCGAAATAAGTGTTCATCGCAGTGGCAACCACCAGTGCATTCATTTCACCCTGGCGTATAATGGAACCGGCATAACCAATATCGGCAACATGCTTTTCAACAGGCAGTGATTCTCCGGTTAATGCGGATTCGTCTACAGATAGATAATCACCATCTATAAGTTTAATATCAGCCGGGACAATATCACCTAAGCGTACTCGCACAACATCTCCCGGAACTATTTCTCGAGCGGGTATTTCAAGCCACTTACCATCACGTAGCACCCGTGATTTCAGTGCCAGTTTTTGTTTCAACAATTCAATTGCATTGTCCGCCTTATGTTCCTGCCAGAATCCAATCACGGAGTTTAACAGCAGCATCGTGAGTATAACAAAGAAGTCTGCCCAGTGACCAATGATTACTGATAAGCCAGCCGCAACCTCGATCATCCAGGGGATTGGTCCCCAGAAATAATTTAGAAATTTTATTAACGGGCTTACTTTTTTCTCGTAAATCTCGTTATATCCATATTTTTGAAGTCGCTCTTTTACTTCTGAGGATGAAAGACCTTTTTCACTGGATGCAAATTTCTCAAATAGGTCTTTTACTGTTGCCTTTTTTAAGTCTTCCGTGTTTGTTGTAGTTTTATTCATACTAATCTTTTCTCCTTATTTTGGCTAACTTATTCATAAATGTAATTATACAAACCGTAATAATGTCAATAATTCAAATTTTATTTTTATTTAATATGAAATGCGCATTCGATAAATAATGACAATCTTTGGAGGAAGATACAATTCTTTTTTTTCTAACTACTAAAGACAATTTATATTAAACACGAATTTCCGCTGATTTTCACGGATTTTTAAATAATTAGAATCTGCGTTAATCCGTGTTTATCCACGTCTAACCTTAATTAATTTTAAATTGTGTTCTCTGTGTTCTCTGTGGTTTCGTATTGTTTTTTGAATTGAGACATTTATAGAGTGAAATTTTTGTTTGAAATTCTTTTTTTGATTTCTCATATTTGTTGATGTATTTTGGTTTGTGTTTAATTATTTGAATCCAATAACAAAAAATAAGGAACGGTCACGACCGTTCCCTACAAATGATTTCAGCGATTTTTCGAATTTATCGCTGAATTTTTCTAATATGCTTATCGAAAGGGTGTTTGTTATGAAAATGTGGAAATATTTTTTTATGATTCTTTTTCTCATATCATTTGTTGGTTGTAAAACTTCTCATAAGGTTAATATTAGCGAAAAGAAGGATTTGATTAAAGAGGCTTTGAAGTCGGGTCCTATAATGCCTGAGCCGGAATTGACTATTAATTGGAGAGTGGATAATCAGGTGTTAACTTTCACCAAAGATAATCTTTTTGAGTATATAAATGGTGAGGCTGAATTGTTTTTCCCTTACGGTTTCAAGAAGTTGCTGGTTGGGAATTATGTGTATCGTTTGAATCCAAATCAGATGATTACTGTTGATATGTATGAGATGGGTTCTCAACTCGATACCTTCGGTATTTATTCCAAATATCGATACCCTTATGCTAATTTTGTTAATTTCGGATGCGAGGGTTTTATCGAAAAGGATGTTTTGCGGTTTTATAAGGATAGGTATTTTATTAGTATTCGGGCTATTGCGGATTCATTTTCTGTTAATAAGAATTTGTCAATGGCTGGTAGAATTATTGAGGAATTGGTGCCCGGTAACAATTCTTTACCACCTGAGTTGAAGCTTATCCAGAGTAAAAATCTTGTGTCTAAATCGGAAATGTATGATGTT
>CAZYWQ010000564.1:1810-2207 GCA_964651675.1 uncultured Candidatus Sumerlaeota bacterium
TTGAATCAGTATAAAAGTTATTTGAGTCAGAATAAAGGAGAGAAGGAGCCTTTTAGTGCTCTTGGGGAAAATATCATTCTGGTGAATGATCCTAATTATGGTGAGATAATAATGTCGCAGAAACAGAAATATATTTTTGGCTCACTTGGTTTTCATAATAGGGAAAATGGTGTAAGTCTGATTAATGAGATGTTACTTAATGTTATATAAATTTCTTAATGGGGATTACGAGGACTTCAATCTAAAATGTAGTAAGGGTCTTTAGACCCGATTATTTAAACGCACCTAAAGGTGCTCACTACTTTTTTAACTTGTTTTTTAATTTGTCTTTAATCTTTAATAAGACATCTTTCGGCTGATCTATAAAATAGTTTGTAAACCATCGCATTCCTAACAT
>CAZYWQ010000565.1:0-2206 GCA_964651675.1 uncultured Candidatus Sumerlaeota bacterium
CTTTATCAACCCAATTAATATCGCTGCTGTAAATCATTGGACAAGCAAGATCGATCCATCCATTATCAAACCATAATTTCCAGTTTTGCATTATTTCGACCAGAGAATGGTCATACTCCGGAAATACTGCCGCAGAAATCTTCAGCTCTTTTTTGATGGATTTCAATTCTTTAACAGTCGATTCCACGAATGAATTAATATTATCTTCTCTCCACTTTCTCCAATTTTCCCACATCTCGGGATCGTTACCTGGTGTTACATCGAGAGGATTGACTCCATATTTCTTTTTGAATTCTTCCTGACAATGTTCGCAATAACAAAATCCCTTTTCATAAGGCTCACTTCGTGGATAACGAACATAGTCTAATTGAATACCATCGATGTCATATTTTTTCACCATCTCTTTATAAACATTAAGAACAAGTTCTCTCGATTCTTTTCTCGAAGGACAGAGGTAAATGTAACCTTTTTCAAGCTCAGAAATAATCTTACCTTCCCTATTCACAGCCAACCAATCTTTATACTTATCGAGAGAATGTTGTTCATCAACTCCTACAAAAAAGCATTCAACCCAGGGATGAACTTCTATTCCTCTTTTTTTAGATTCCTTAATGAGAACACCCATTGGGTCCCAACCATTGAACTCGGATAGTTGGTCAACGACATTAGAAGGGTAAATTGTCATTCCATGATACCAGGTTTCTGGAAATATTGTATTGAAATTGCCTTCTTTTAAACGATCAAGAGTTTGAATCAATTCGTCTGGTGATTTTTCTGTCAATCGATGCCAGACACCTCGTATCTCTATTTCTTTAGAATCTATCTCTTTATAAAATAAATCATTCGCTAACTTTTTTGACTGGGAAGCTATCTTGATCGCTTCTTCATTATTTTTTGATTTGGACAATTCCTCAGCCTTTGATAAGATATCTTTAGCTTCTTTGATTTTATATGAAAAATTATTAATCTTTGCGGAATCCTCTAAAGTTTTATCGAAGTCCTTGACATTATATTTACCTTTGATAAAACTCTCAGCGTTATCTATAGCAGCCTGAGCGTCATAGATTTCGGATATTACACCCTGTTTGACAGTTATTTTTTTGCCTTCAATCATCACACCTGCTCCTTTCTTAATATGTTCCCTAATCCATTCAGCACCTGTTCCATGACCTGATAAAACAAAACCATTCTGTGGAATAGCAGAATTATTCCCTCCAATTTTTATTACTATATCATCTTCAATTGTAGCTTCGATTCCCCATTGATTCGTCCCTGTGCATTTACCGAACTCGGGTGTGTAGATAACGATCATATCAGGACCTCTTCCACCAGGAAAATCTCTTTCAGTCGGATCAAATCTATCTGCAGAAGTTGTATAAACTTTCTCATCTGGATTAACATCCTCAGCCACAAGAGAAATTGATAAAGAGAAGATCAAAAGCATTTTTATAACTAATAATCTAATCATTGTTCTTGACCCCTTAACTATTTTTTGCTATAAGATTTTCTTTGAATTGGTTATTAAAATATAGTACAAATAATAAAAGCGCTTTTATTTATTAGCCAATTATTTAGTCATATCAAGACATTTTTTCTTGACTTCTTGATGGCGATATATTCGGTTTTACTGTTTATTTATCAGTCATGTGAAGAAATAATTTATTATTAATAAAAACATTCAATAATTGGAGAAGATTATAACTCCAACAAATAATAAGTTTCCAATAAAAATTGTACCTATATATGTTCTTTCATAAAATGTTGAATATGTATTCTGGCTTACAAACATTTCCATTCGATACCTGCATTATACTCAATCTACAAATCGTTTAAAAAGTGAACAGGAGAAAAAAATGGAGGATAAAGTTAAAGCAATAATTGATAAGATCAGACCTCTTTTACAAGCTGATGGTGGCGATGTTGAATTTGTATCGCTTGAAGACGGAGTAGTTAAGGTAAAGTTAAAAGGAGCTTGTATGGGATGTCCATCCGCCTTAATAACGCTTAAGATGGGAATAGAAGCGGAACTGAAAAAGGCTATCCCAGAAATTAAAAGTGTTGAAGCTGTATAAGAAGTGAATCCGGAACACTTTTTTATCAGAGTTATGGTATTAATTTTTATTAAATTATATGTTTAGGAGAAGTACTAAATGAAGGTATTAAAAAAATCGATGTTTGTTGTGACGGACAGGGAGCGATATGGTAC
>CAZYWQ010000566.1:0-2198 GCA_964651675.1 uncultured Candidatus Sumerlaeota bacterium
GTTTGGCCCCTTCGAGAACTAATCAGTGGTTTGCAAAGAGTGGAGTCTCCTCTTATCTCACAACAGACAGAAGTATATTTCAGGGATGTCTATGATCATACTATTCAGGTGATTGATACCATAGAATTGTTTCGTGATATAGTCTCAGGGATGCTCGATACTTATTTGTCAAGTATCAGTAACAAAATGAACGAGGTAATGAAGGTTCTGACTATCATAGCGACAATTTTTATTCCACTAACTTTCATTGCAGGTATTTATGGGATGAATTTTGCCTTTATGCCCGAACTTAAGTGGAAATTTGGTTATTTCATTGTCTTGTTTGTAATGTTGATTGTAGCCTTTTCTATGATCATTTATTTTAAACGAAAAAAGTGGCTTTAAAAAGCTTAATCACTTCGCTATCAGGGGATAAAATTATAAATTTATATTCTTGACAATGCCCTTACTTCATAAAATTATTCCGTCGGATAAAATCTATTTCTCTAAATTATACTAATGGGAGAGTAAAAACTCTATGGGCAAATTCATAAAGGAAAAACCTGTACAAAAGAAAAAAATTCCTTTGAGGAAATGTCTCGGTCCTGTTCCGAGTCTGGAGGAGCATGTTCCACACGATTGGTGGAGCAGGATTTTTAATTCGCTCTATTTAAAAACTGATGCGGATGTGGTCGACGACCAGAGTATAACCAGACAGGAGATCGATCTTTTTTCACAAATCATAAATCTTTCTGTCGAAGATAAAATTCTGGATTTATGTTGTGGACAGGGTCGCCACTCACTCGAATTGGCAAGACGAAGGTTTAAAAATGTTGAGGGATTAGACCGCTCACATTATCTAATTCAAAAAGCCAAGAATACAGCTAAAAAAGAAGGTTTGGATGTCAAATTTAAAGAGGGAAATGCTCGCAAACTTCCTTACTTACCTGACTCGTTCGATGTTGTTGTTATATTAGGTAATAGTTTTGGTTATTTTGAAACCATAAACGATGATATACGAGTTCTCAAAGAAGTGTGCAGAGTCTTAAAACCTTGGGGAAAGCTTCTTATTGATGTTGCTGATGGAGATTTTTTAAAAGAAAATTTTCAACCGCGTTCCTGGGAATGGATAGATAAAAAGCATTTTGTTTGTCGAGAGCGTTCGCTTTCAGCCGATGAACAACGATTAATTTCAAGAGAAGTAATCACTCATGTGGAAAAAGGTGTTATTGCCGACCAGTTCTATGCAGAAAGACTCTATTCTAAAGATGGTTTGACAAAATTTATGAAGGAAGCGGGATTTAGTGATGTTAATGTGCATTGTGAAGTTTCGCCTGATTCCAAGCGTAATCAGGACTTGGGAATGATGCAGCAGAGAATCATTGTTTCTGCAGTTGTTAGAAAAGAATGGAGTAAAATTAAGCAAAAACCAAAAGAGGCTCTGAGAAATGTGGTTGTTCTTTTAGGTGATCCAAATAAACCCGATCCTTTAAAACCATCCAGTGTTTTTGACGAGGATGATTTATATACTATCGACCAATTGAAATCGGCTTTGAAAGAGATAAAAGGTTATCAATTTGATTATTTGAATAATCATGATGCTCTCCTTCAAGACCTGGCTAAATTAAGAGGAAAAGTCGATTTTGTTTTTAACCTTTGCGATGAGGGTTTTTATAATGATCCTCGCAAAGAACTTCATGTGCCAGCATTGCTGGAAGAATTGGATATTCCATACACAGGTTCCGGACCACAATGTCTTGCCTACTGCTATGACAAATCATTAGTGCGTGGAATTGCGAAAGAGATGGGAATTCCTATACCAGAAGCGTTCTTTATTAAACCTGAGGATTCAACTTTCGAACTTCCATTTGTTTTTCCTGTGATAGTTAAACCGAACTTTGGAGATTCGAGTTTTGGAATAACTCAAAGAAGTGTTACAAATAATTTAGAAGAATTAGTTAATGCCATTTCCGAAATTAGAGAGAAGTTTGGTTATGATAAACCGATTTTAATAGAGGAATTTCTGACCGGGAAGGATTTGAGTGTTGGTATCATTGGGAATCCTCCTGAGTCTTATCAGGTACTTCCGATTATCGAAGAGGATTACTCGGCTCTTCCAGAAGACCTTCCAAGAATCTGTGGTTATGAGGCTAAATGGCTTCCTGACTCACCTTATTGGGGACTTAAATCTATTCCTGCCAAATTATCGAAGGATGTTC
>CAZYWQ010000567.1:0-2181 GCA_964651675.1 uncultured Candidatus Sumerlaeota bacterium
ACCCACATATTCTGCTAGAAACAATTGATAATATCAAATCAATCTAATAAGCGGGAGAATTTTTTTATCGATTTCCTTATCACTTTCACCACATTCACATTTTGCTAAAAACCATATCTCGTTATGGTCAATATAATCATCAGTGTAAATGCGGGTTAGCGGTCCTAATGTTTCCAATTCAAGGAAATTAGAATCCGTATATGTTTCTGTATTGCAACCGTAATCGGCATAAACAACCTTAGGATCATAATCATATTGTTTAATAAAGATTTCACCGTCTAAAAGATAAGCTGCCCAGCCTTGTTTATTCATCATACCGCATTTTTGTTTTGTCGTTGCATTTGGATTCTGTTTTAATTGAATGTATTTCCCACCCCAGGTCCATCGCGGATCGCTCATATTTGTAAAGTGCCATAACACCACTGGACGAGCTGGAATTAAACAATCTGGATGCGGGCGATATTCTTCCTGTGGGAATATTGCCCTTCCTTTAGGAGCCATTACTGAAAGTGTCCAGGGAGCAAGTTCTATCGACCAGGGATTTCTGTTAATAATCCGATGATTAACATAAACTTTATTACTTGATTTAGAAAGCTTAATGCTTATCTGTTTTTCAACACCAGTTATCTTCTCAACTTTCTGCTTAAGGAGAAGTGTCTCAGCATTCATTTCATACTCAACCGGATCATTGTCAGGAGCATAAGTTCGTGGTTTTACTTCAGGAGCATGCCACAGACGGTGTCCACCATAGATTCTCCATTCATCTCCGCCTACCAATCCCATTTCTTTATCCACATTTTTAAAAAGATTTTGTCCACCAGTAAATCCTGCCCTAATTATTCGAGGTCCAACATCGGTCGTTATGATAAGTTCAATCTCCCTATTAGCAAGTCGTAGACAGTTCTTCCAGCCTTTATAAGGGACTTTTTCCAGCATCATTTCACTCCTTAGCTTATTCTGATATTAAATAAATCAATTAGTCTTTCCAGACAACAGCAACCTTGCCACATTTCCCTTTATTCATTATCCCGTATGCTTCATTAGCTTTTTCAAGTGGAAATCTATGAGTGACCGTTTTCTCCGGATGCATATCCCAGCGCACCATACGCTCTACAAGATCTTCCATATTACCCAAACTTGTTACCCACGAACCATAAATCGTAATCTGATTGTGGATAATCGTCGGGCTTGGCTCAAATCCAACAGTGCTTCCTTCTCCAACAAACGCACACCTTCCCCATTGACGAGTACCTTTAATGGCAAGCAAACGCCCTTGAGGATTGCCTGAACAATCTATGGATACTTCAGCACCTTTACCATCTGTAACTTCTTTAATCTTATCAAGCGCATTTTCATCAGATTTAATAACAAGATCTGCCAATCCGAGTTTCTTTGTCAGCTCTATACGATCATCAATTATATCAACACCTATTAGTTTTGTAGCTCCTCGTGCCTTTGCCAGCATCAAAGAAGCCAATCCCATAGGACCTAATCCTACCACTAAGGCTATGTCATCACCAGAGACACCAATACGCTTTATTGCTTCATAACAGGTTCCGAATCCACAGGCTACGCACGCCCCATCAATATAACTCAATTCATCGGGTAAAAGCACCAAATCCGTCTCATCTGCCAAACAATAATCCGCCATACCACCATCGCGTTGCCAGCCATAAGCTGCTCTAAGAGGACTCGAACAACTAATCTGATATCCCATTCGGCAATCATGACACACACCACAGCCGGAAATATGGTATAGAATAACTCTGTCTCCTTTTTTAAAACGACAACATCCCAGACCTACTTCTTCAATTTGTCCGCAAGGCTCATGTCCTGCTATTACTCCCTGATACGCTTCTGGTCCCTTGCCCAAATGCTCTCTATAAATTGCCCTGATGTCACTTCCGCATATTGTCGAGGCTTTCATTTTTACCAATACCTGACCATATCCCGGTTCCGGGATATCATATTCACGGAATTCAACTGTGCTATTACCAGGTAATACAACACCTGTCATCTTTCCCATAATTATTTATTCCTTTCTTTTAACATAAAGGTGAAGTTACATTCCCTCACTTACTTGTAATATTATTTTCTAAAGCTCTCCATATAAAGTTTTCTTACTTTATCTTTGTACGGAACAACAGGATTAACAGTCACATCAGCAAACTCCATACAATG
>CAZYWQ010000568.1:0-2179 GCA_964651675.1 uncultured Candidatus Sumerlaeota bacterium
GTGCTTGGTTTGGCTGTTTTGATAATATTAGTGTCATCATTTTCAGGAATGATTCGTAGTAGAGTTTCCACTTTGTTCAGAAGAGGAAGCTATAAAGAGATGTCGAGTACGATTAAGTGGCGATTTTTGGGTTATCAAGGTGCGTTGAAAATGATAAAGGAAAGACCTCTGTTAGGCTTTGGATTTGGTTGGAAGGTGTTTGAAGAAAATTATCCTGATTATATGGTCGCTGAGGAGTTTCAGAAGAAGAAGCACGCACATAGTAATTATATTCAGATAGCGGTTGAAAGTGGATTGATTACACTCTTTTTCTACCTCTGGTTTTCGGTTGCTGTTTTTTATGCACTTATTAAATTCTTTGTAGCAACCAAAGATGTTCGGCAGAGAGAAATAATTATATCGCTTTTAGCAGTATTAATAGCAATATATGTAAATGCATTAGGGAATTTTTCTCTGCGTAAAACCGTTGGAATGCTTGTATGGATGACAATGGCGCTATCTCTTTCTGTGTTACAAGTATTAAAATCAGAAAAAAAAGAGAAGTTAATGGAACAAAATGGAAAAACGATCACTCAAAATAATTGAGGATAGTATGATCTAACGACAATACCGAATCTTAATTTATTCAATATGTAGAAAGGAGAATGGAAATGAAGAAGTTTTTCATTATAGTGATACTTGTTGTTCTTATTACAAGTAGTTCAATATTTGTTTGTCCTATGAGAATTCCTCCAGCAGAAGTGAAATCAATAACCTATGAAGGTATCGAATATAGTGCATACGGAATAGATTCTATAAAAGCAACTGATGAAAAGACAGGATTCCCAATCTGGATAAGGCAAATCTATGTAATCAAATATGTACCTGGTCTCGAACAAGATGTTCAGGATTGCTTTATTACGGCTATTAAAATGAAAGACAATAAACTTTTGATAACAAATGAAAAGAAATATCAGTATGAATTAAACCTTAAGACATTGAAGGTGAATGTAATCAAAGGGTCATTAGTTATTGATAGACAAAAAGATTTTAAGAATAAGTAAAAATAAAAATTTGAAATTCATTTTATCAGATGGCTGATTAAGATAGGTTGATTTTATATGTTAAGATGAAGAATCATAAGGATTATATGATGGAATCAACCGAAACACAAATGCATGTTGAGATTGGCTTTTTTGAAGGCGATAACCTACTGCATAAAGGGCATCTGCTTTTGACACCAGAAAAAGTATTTTCTTGTTACGGTAATCACAATCATTTTTCAATCTCGTGCAAAGAAAAACAACTGGAGGTAGCGCTTTTCTCTGGTCTTATAATTGAGCATTCATTTGCATATCCTGTTAGTACACTGACGCTTTATTACTTCGAGGTGATCCCGACAGAGAATCCTCAACAACCGTTTCGGCAGGAGCGTAGAATAAAAGCAGATTCGCGTATGCCAGTACATCTTTCGGATGATTGGGAGTCAATCGAATTGGATAAGTATACATTAGCATTTAAGTGTACACCATTATGTTAACTAACCACTATAAAATTGAGTCCGAATTTATTTTACATCGGACTATAAATTGATTTATTTAGAATGTGGAAAGGAGAAAAAAATGAAAAAGTTTTTTGTCCTGATAATCATAGTTGTTTTCATTGGACTCAGCTCAATATCTGTTTATTCTAAAAGAATTCCTCCTCCAGAAGTAAAGCCAATAAGCTATGAAGAGATCGAATACAGTGCATACGGAAGAGATTCTGTAAAAGCAACTGATGAAAAGACGGGATTCACAATCTGGATAAGACAGATTTATGTAATTAAATATGTACCTGGGCTTGAACAAGATGTTCAGGATTGCTTTGTCACAGCTATTAAATTACAAGACAATAAGCTTTTGATAACAAACGAGAAGAAATATCAGTATGAATTAGACCTTAAGACATTAGAAGTGGATGTAATCAAAGGAGCATTAGTCATTGATAGAGAAAAAGATATCAATAAATAGGAAAAGTAGAAGATGGTTCTCTAAGTGTGTTTGTTCAATCAAATACTGGAGAAAATATGGACAAGCCTTTGGAGTTATCATATTAATTCTTCTATTTGGCTCGATTGATTGTGGGGATAACCGTATGGAACAGCCTGAACAGTCTTTGAAGACCTGGGAGAGAAAATATTACGAAGAGGGTGGTGAGA
>CAZYWQ010000569.1:0-2178 GCA_964651675.1 uncultured Candidatus Sumerlaeota bacterium
GTTATAAGTAGTGTCAATAATCCAGAAGTTATTAATACATATAGAGATGTCAAAAACTATAGAAAAATCTATGGTCTGAGTTTAAGTCTATCTCCTGATTCATATAATTATGTTATAATTACAAATGAAGCTCTTAAAAACTCAAATGGAGCTTATACGTTTCAAGATCTTGCGGATTATAAGAACTTAAATGGATTTAAAACTACGATTGTTACTATCGAATATATTTATGCCAATTATCCTGGAATCGATGATCAGTCCAAAATTCGTAATTTTATTAAGGATGCGTATCAAACTTGGGGCATAGAATATGTTCTTCTTGGAGGAGATGGTGATGGCATCACAATAAAGGGCGAAGGCGGACCTATTATACCCTCCAGAGGATTATGTGGTTTAAACAAATCTTCACCTATCCCAAATGGATATTATATTATTCCCTCAGATCTTTATTATGCTGCACTAGATGGAACTTGGGATGATGATGGGGATGGAATATATGGAGAAGATGGAGAAGAGGATTTCTATGCTGAAGTTTACATAGGAAGGGCTCCAGTAGATTCAGAGGAAGAACTTTCGAATTTCGTGAAAAAAACACTCGCTCATGAGGAAATAAATGATTCTTATTTATTAAAAGCATTGATGGTTGGAGAAGATATGTCTTGGCATGATGTATGGGGGGGAGATTACAAAGATGAAATTAAAAATGGATCTTCAGCAAATGGATATACAACAGTAGGGTTTCAAGGAAGTGATTTTACAGTATCTAAATTATATGATCGGGATTTGGATCCCAATCGCTGGACCAAAGCTGATCTTATATCCTTGATTAACAATGATGTGAATATAATAAACCATATAGGACACGGCCTTCTTAATAATGTTATGAAAATGACTATTAATGATGTAGATTCTCTTTTAAACGAGAAGTATTTCTTTGGATATAGTTCAGCTTGTTTTGCTGCATCTTTTGACAATAGGGATTCTGGATATGGTCTTATTCAAGCTTATGATTCTATTATAGAAGAATTTATAACTACTGAAAATGGAGCATATGCGTTTATAGGAAATAGCAGGTATGGATGGGGGGATACTCGTGGAACTGATGGAGCATCCCAACATTATGATCGGGAATTTTTTGATGCTGTTTTTGGTGAAAATATCTTAGAGATCGGAAAGGCAAATCAAGATTCAAAGGAAGACTGCATTGGATTTCTTTCAGTAAATTATATGAAATTTTGCTATTATGAGCTTAATCTTTTTGGGGATCCTACAACTTCAATAATTAAAACGTTAAAACCTAAGTTTTTACATGATCCTATTCATATCGATGATACTGCTGGTAATAACTGGGAATGGGCGAGCACCCAAATGTGGTGTTCAGGATCAGGTACTTATTTAGATCCTTATATAATTCAAGATCTTATGATTGATGGTGGTGGTTCTGGAAGTTCTATAATAATTGAAAATTCAAATGTATATTTTAGAATTGAAAATGTAAAGGTTTATAATTCAGGATCAGGGGCATCAGACGCTGGAATCACATTATACAACACTACAAATGGAAACATAGTTAATAATAACTGTTCACTGAATTCCAACGGGATCTATTTACTTGACAGTGATAATAACAGTCTTCGGGGAAACATCGCAAATAACAACGGAATTAATGGGATCTCTTTAGAATATAGTAATTATAATAATCTTTCGGAAAATATAGCAAATAATAACAATTATGGTATACAATTAAGGTATATCAATGATAATAATATTATCTCTATAAACAATGCTAGTTATAATAAGGAAAAAGGGATCTTTTTAAATTTTAATAATTATTATAACACCATCTCGGGAAATACTGCAAATTATAATAAGAGAATAGGAATAGACATAGTTCATCAATCCAATAGAAACATCATTTCAGGAAATATTGCGAATAACAATAGTGAATATGGAATAAGATTTCATAATCTTTGTCATAATAGCACTATATCAGAAAATTTCGCAAATTATAATGGTATTCATGGTTTTAAAATAGAAGGAGATAATTATGAAATCTTTGAAAACGCTGCAAACAATAATGGTGATGGAATATGGATATACGGAAATAATAACATAATTTTTGGAAACACCGCAAATAACAACACAAAAGGGATATGGATAGAGTGGAGTACTAATAGC
>CAZYWQ010000570.1:0-2169 GCA_964651675.1 uncultured Candidatus Sumerlaeota bacterium
GTAGTGTTTTACTTCTCTTGTGATAGGGAATGAGTTCAATATTCCAGTTTCGTTTTAATGTTACTTTGTATAAGAACTTCAAAGCAGCGACCTGAATATTGAAATAATTTACAGAGACCTTCCGATCTCTTTTCAGATGAAGCTGGTAGGTGTGAATGTCGTCCAAGGTGAGTTTGTCAGGGGATGTCATAAAGTATTTGACAAACTGCTTGACACACATAAGATAGGATTCTTGTGTCCTTTTACTCATGCCTCTTATCTCAAGGTCTTGTTTCATTTTTTCTTTGATAATACCCATGGTTACCTCCTTGAATTGGATTATGGAATAGATTTGGATTTTATAATCGAATCACGTTAGAGGTAAAATTGGAAGGCATAATTGTATATGAAAGAGAAAATTACTTCGGTATGTTAATTACTGCATGAAAAGAAGCCAGAGCGAAGCGATTTCGTACATGGGGTGTTGTGGGCTATATAAAATCGACGAAGTACGGTTTTTCTAGGGTAGGAAAAATCGCCAATGTGCACTTTCCAGATTTACAGACAAATATCTTGTTACACTCCTTTTAAAACAATATTTTACGTTTCAATTATATCATTTTCTAGTTTACATCCTTTATTATCTAGATAGTCTGGAACACCACTCTAATACATAGGTTCAGCAGCACATAATGAAGGCTATTGTGGGTTTTTAGTTAGGCATTTCTCTATATTTATTTTACTTGAAACCCAAATTGCTCTGGTTGCAAGCCTACACTTTTAATCAAAGAAACTGCAAGTGACTTTGTCTGAATATACAAATCCCAGAGTAGCTCATGAAACTGTTTCATTATATTGGGATCTTCCATGTTTGCCTGACTGTATATTCGACCCAAGTCCGCATCTCCATAATTCGAGTGGACGATAGCTTTGTTCCTAAATACGTGAACAATCTCCCCGAAGGTTGTCGAACCTATTGGAGTTTGAAGTATTCCTTCTATAGGTTTCAGAAGACCTTCAAGGCCGTGCGGCTTCAGTGCCTTGTAGAATGCCCCACCCATAAAGTCGGTGGAACCTTTGTCGAGCAAGTAGAAGATAGCAACATACTGATAAATCGCATTCATATAAAATGCCCTAGCAGGACTACCATCTTCGTACTCATCAGCAGTTTCATTCATTTTATCAAAGCCGAAGCAAAATTGCTTAATCGCATGAATCAGGAAGGTAAGTGTTTCTGTCAACTCGTTCATTGGTTCCTCATATTAAAAAATCGAATGCTTAGCTAATGAAGATACTGCAGGAAAGTATTGGATATGGTTAAAATGCTTCTCATTTGCGGTATATTTACAGGAATGCATCTTTAGTAATAATTTTACTGTCTTATTTTAAGGTTTTACCACAACTACCAGATTATTCAATAAAAGTATAGCAGAGAGACTCGGGAACATCCATGTTCCCTCGTCAAAGAGCAGGCCCGCATGGAGGCGGGCCTGTCCCCAAAAGGATTTTTAAAAATCCCCCTTTCCCCCCTTTTTTCCCCGAAAGTCTTTTGCTGAAAAAGGCGGTGCTTTATGTAACCGACAACTGATTTTCTTCTTTAATAAAAAAGGAGAGACCTTTTTACGATCCCTTCATTTATTTCATCTTTATTTGTAGTACACTTTATTACAGATCATTACCATGTTTTTCAATGTAAGTTATCTTTGAACTTTTTCTGATCCTTTGGTTCTTTTGTTTTTTGTTGGAATAAATGGTGTTCTTATATGTTTACAGATTTAATAAAGGTCTCTTTGGGGAATTATTCTCTCGTGGATGGTAGAGGCTATGCATCTTCTTTAAATCACTTATCTCAACATGTAAATATTTCTGTGTGGTTTTTAGTGAAGCATGGCCTAAAAGTTGTGCAATGTACATAATATCTACTTTGTTTCTCAATAAATGAGTGGCTATAGAATGCCTCAGGCTGTAACAAGAGATCGATTTATTTAAGTTTGTATTCCTACAAACAGTTTTCATCACTGTCTTATTGATTGTTGACTTATTGAAGGGATTACCTCGTTGAGACAGGAACAAATATCCCGGATCATTTCTCTTTCCTTTGAGCATATACTTTCTTGCCTTCTCTAGATACTGCTGTATATAAAACGCCTCCTCGACCTCACCATCCAGCTTGTCCAGGTACATCTGGTC
>CAZYWQ010000571.1:0-2169 GCA_964651675.1 uncultured Candidatus Sumerlaeota bacterium
ATCCAAACCTTAATTACATCCAAACCAGCCTCTTTAATACGCTGTAAGTCATCAGCCATTTCGCTTTCTGGAGGAGTTGGGGGACGAAAATATTGAACTCCAGTAACAATTTTTGGAATCCTTTTCTTTAGTTCTTTGTAATCAATCATTATAAGTTTCTTTCTTGAAAGTAATTAATGCTATTTATAAAAAGAAACATTATTATTAAATGTTTCTCATCTTATACTGTGAATATCTCTAAAATAGGAACTTTAAAAATATTGTGAGCTAAAATCTTTGTAACTCCCAATGCACCACCATAATTATCCAAGCCGGTTATCATAATTTTTAGATTGTCTGCAAATGATTCATCTACTTTCTCGAACAACCCTTGTTTAAATGAGGATAATAACATATCTCCTGCTTTCAAAACCTGACCGCTGAATGTAACAACATCAGGTCTAAAAAACTGAATGAAAGGATTTATACAGCGTCCCAATGTATTAGCTGCATTTTTAAAAATATTTATAGCGTTCTTGTCACCATTCAGAGCTGCTTCAATAATGTCCTCTATACGCAATCTTCCACCTTGATTTTTGATTTTTCTCTCAAGAATTGTGTCTTTATTATGAAGCAGTGTCCGTTCCGCATCCCTTATTATTGCCCATCCCGACACGTAAGCTGATAAACATCCATAATTTCCACAGGTACAGGGTAATCCATCTTTCTGAATAGTTATATGTCCCATATCCCAGACCCATTTGTGTGGACTTGTTATTAATTCTGCTGGAGATAAAAGGATGTTTATACCGATATCCTTTCCCCAAAAAACATTCATCAAAACCTTATCTTTAAGTTCAGGGACAAAGTATCTTGCTCCTAACATCCAGGCAGAAGCTGTATCAATAACGAATATAGGCGATTTAAGCCATTCTTCGAATTCGTAAAACTTAGCTCCTGTAAGAGCAGAAACACTCGATGAAAAGACTACTGATTTTCTATCCTCTGCAATAACTGCTGGACAGGAGAATACACATCCTTTTATTAGTCTCACATCCTTGACATCATTATTGATTAATTCCTTAAGTGTGTTTTTAATCGAAGAGAGAAGAGTTTTCTGATCCTCATCACCCGATAGTCTTATTTCTGAACAAGCAACAATATTATGTAATAAATCTGTTATGACAATATTAACAGTGAAACCATTAATATCTACACCGATGAAATATCCACCGCTATTTTTGATACTCAATAATTTCGGTTTCCTACCACCCTTAGGAGTTGATTCGCCCTCATCGATTACCTCAACCAAATTTTTTCTTTTTAGCGAACTGATAACACGAGATATACTTGCCTCAGATACACCCAACTTGGCAGAGAGGTCTTTCTGAGAAATTGCCTCGTTTTCCTTAATGAGATGAAGAACTATAGTCTCATTAACTTCTTTAGAGAATATTTTTTTTCTTTTTACAAGTGTTGACATAAGGATTTAAGGTTTTAAATAGTTAATTTCAAGAATTTAACTAACCTAATCAGATACCTTTGTCAAGATTTTTCTAAAAAAATTTTTATCTTCGCATTTTAAATTGTTTTTCTTGAGAAGAATATATTCCGAGTGGGATTAAAAATGTGGGGATGAAAAAAGAAAATGCCGGCGGTCGGACTCGAACCGACATGAGCCGAAGCTCGCTGGATTTTGAGTCCAGTGCGTCTACCAATTTCACCACGCCGGCTTCTTCACTTTTATTTAATGCTAAAATCAACCAGTTTTTATCTCTTCTGTCAATCAGAAATAAGATTATTTATTTGCGTATAAATTGTTGTCCGATTTAGATTTGAATAATTACCTATTGCAGGATGTTGTTCAATCGTATTCAATATTGTATGAATAGTAGAGAGGTTCTGTCATTACGATTGCAATGGACAGAATGATGTTGCCACAGGCAGCCTATGGCGCTGTCCCTACAAATTATGTGATTTTTAATAGTACTTCTGGAAATTGCTTGCTGTTATGCAGGTTTCGGGATCGATGGTGTTGATTCTCGTGTGTGTTGTTCCATCAAATGTCCAGATGCCATAAGAACCGTAATCTATTATTGCTTCCTGTCCTAATAGGTTGTCCAAATTCGCTTTTACCATACTGTCAGGATTTGCCGGATTGATTTTCGTATGACTCGAACCATCATAAAT
>CAZYWQ010000572.1:0-2160 GCA_964651675.1 uncultured Candidatus Sumerlaeota bacterium
GCGTCTCTGAGATCTGCGTCTCTGAGATCTGCGTCTCTGAGATATGCGCCTCTGAGATCTGCGCCTCCGAGATCTGCGCCTCTGAGATATGCGCCTCCGAGATCTGCGCCTCCGAGATCTGCGTCTTTTTTTACAAGAATTTCGATTGCGATTTTAAGCGATTTTGCTTCAATAGAATGCATATCTTTACCGTTGTATCTATTTTTAGTTTTATATTCCATATCCCCGACCTCCTATTTATAATAAATGTTGTTCTCATCCCATTCCACAACGGTTCGTGATAAAGCAATATCGAAATCCAATGGCATTGGGATGCTGTTAAACATCTTCCACTTTCCATTCGGTAATTCAACCATGAGAACGGCATGATCACCGCTTGGTGTCCTGACAATTCTAAGCCTGACATCTTTTGGATACCTGAGCCTTTTAAAGGTGCCGAACATAAAAGCCGAGATGTCCTCACAATCTCCCCTGAAGTCCTTTAAAAACTCATGGTAGGTCATCCAGTAATCGTCAGGATCGCTCTCATATTTGGCTAAATCAAGGCAGGATTTAACGACATCATTAACCAATGATTCGTTCCAACCATCAATCTTTATCCGCTTTTGCCATCGCTCGATCTGCCACCGATAATCAACTCCAGGATTTCTCTTTTGGACAAAGACCGGTGAGCATCCGGTGATGAATATCAATGATATGATTAATAGGGGTTTCATACCGCAACCCTCATCGTCATTAATGCTGCTTTTTTTGATTCTCCAGAAATAAAAACAACCGGACGCTGGTCCCCACCGACGTAGCAATCAAAGGTATCATTGAATTTCAATAGATCATTTAAAAACTTGTAGTTTAAAATATCATTTTCAAGATGCCTGATGATTTGTGAATATGCGAAATAGCAGTTTTTTTTTAACATCGAAACATAAAATGGTTCGACCTTGTCTGGTTTTAAAATACTTTCATATTTTGGGTATTTCTTCTCCGTCCCATTGCTTTTTAGGAAGATCCTATTTCTGTTTTTGACGATTACCTCATAAAAGCCGTTTTCGTATTCGTTTTGGCTTTGATAATGATGGATTCGATTTCCATCTGTAACCGTGAAAGAATTTTTATCAACATAGATATGCCTGATGTGATCCCTCTTGTCGTCACCAGCGAACATACAGGCGGCGGCCCAGTAAATTCCTTGATGGTCTGGATGTTCTTTGGGAAGATCAATTATTTCTGTTTTCATATAACCCCCTTTTTTACCGTTTGGCATATTATAAAAACATATCTTTTAAAAATGCAAAGCCGGTATAAACACAAAAAGCCCGATTTTAATACAATATAGCTAAAAACAGGCTTTTTTCTATTATTTTCATAGAATATCGCCTATTTTCTTTGATTTCCTAATTTGCATTTAATTTTTATTTGGTTTATAGATTCATCATGAAAAAATATTATCAAAAACTCGTGGATTATTTCCAAGAAAAATATGATCTAACAAAAGATAATGCCGTTAATTATACTGCCGATGAACTCAATGCCCATCCACTTCATTTATACCTGGTCGCAACAAATAGAAGAAAAGACGATAAGTTGGACAAACTGGCCGAAGAAACCGTTAAAACACTTTTGCCCGAGGTTTAATATGGAACGATGCCCGATATGCCATAAAGAAAATCATGGGCCTAAAGTCCTATGACCCGAATATCCAATTACAGGACACCTGGATCCGGTGTTCAAAAAGGAGTTTATCGAAGATTCCGAAGATTCTGAAAACCGAGAAGTTCAAACATTATCTGACAGCCCGGGCTTTTAAGAAAAAAGCAAATGGAACATGAAACAAAGTCTTGCAAAGGTTGTCCAAACAGGGATCTCCCAAAATCTCTATGCGCTCCTGGTTGTGAGATAATTGAAAATTATAATAGAGTCAAATCAGACTATATGGTGCTTGGTGAGGTTAAGGTTGTGGATAGATCATTGGAACTTGAATACCCTAAAAGAATGGTAAGTGCTGAGATCGATGAGTTTGTTAAAGGTTTCTGTAGAGAAAAAGAATGGGACAAATCGAGGATATGCAATCCAGCAACCACCAAAAAAGGAAAAAAACATCTACGACCCCAGCTTGAAACGCTCTCCCAAGCAATCAAAAAGAAATTTCCAGATATCACACTA
>CAZYWQ010000573.1:0-2157 GCA_964651675.1 uncultured Candidatus Sumerlaeota bacterium
CAGTATGACCATATGGTTCAGATTAACACTATTATTCCACCAGGTAGTGATGCAGCCGTGTTGAGAGTTAGAGAAAATGGAAAGCATATAGCGATAAAAACAGATTGCAATAGTATTTTTTGTTATTTGAATCCTTACGAAGGCGGGAAAATCGCTGTGGCAGAAGCTGCAAGGAATGTTGTTGTTACTGGTGCAAAACCATTGGCGATAACGAATTGTCTGAATTTTGGAAATCCGATGAAACAAGAGATTTTTTATCAATTTGAAAATTGTGTGAAAGGTGTGGGTGATGCCTGTAGAGTTCTGAATACTCCTGTTACTGGTGGGAATGTAAGTTTTTACAATGAGAGTAATGGCGAAGCAGTTTTTCCATCACCAGTCATAGGAATGTTGGGGCTGATCGAAGATAAAAATCATATTACGCAATGTGGATTTAAAGATGAAGGGGATATTATATTGTTAGTTGGTGATAAAGCGAAGGGACTTGGAGGAAGTCAATTTCTGTTTTATCTGTATAATAAAATTGTGGGTCCTTCACCAACTATTGATTTGGAATATGAGAAAAGACTTCAGGGAAATTGCCTGAAAGCAATTCACAAAGGATGGATTAAATCAGCGCATGATGTCTCTGATGGCGGATTTGCTGTTGCTATAGCAGAATGCTGTATTCATTCAGATTGTGGTGCAGTGATTGAATTGGATCAATCAGGAAGAGCAGATGAACTTTTGTTCAGCGAATCTCAATCAAGGATTATTTTAACAGTTGATAAGAATAATTTAGATCAAACCATTGAATTGTTTAAACAGAATGATGTTGGTGTAGATAAAATTGGAATTGTTAAAGGTGATACATTAATCATTTCTCAGCTATTGGAGAGTGATGATAAAAAAGATTTAGTGAATCTGAAAATTCAGAAATTAAAAGAGAATTATTATAAAAAAATATAGTGGATTAAAAAATGAGTATAATACCGAGAGAACAATGTGGAATATTTGGGATATACAATCATCCTGAAGCTGCCAAAATCACATATTTAGGATTATATGCTCTTCAGCATAGAGGGCAGGAGAGTGCTGGTATTGTATCAGCCGATGGTAATAGACTTTTTACGCACAGAGGGTTGGGACTTGTAGCGGATGTATTCGATCAGGACTCACTTGATAAACTTAAAGGCACTATGGCGATAGGTCATGTTAGATATTCTACGACAGGTTCAAATATCATTTCGAATTGTCAGCCGATTGTGATTAATTATAAATGTGGTGAGTTAGCAATTCTGAGGAATTGAAATTAGAACTTGAAGAAAGAGGCGCTATATTTTCTTCGACGACAGATAGTGAAATCCTTGTGCATTTAATAGCGCAATCTCCGACCAAATTATTTCTTGATTCATTAACTTCATCATTATTTCGACTTAAAGGTGCTTTTTCAATCTTGCTTCTTCGAAGAGATAGACTTATGGGAGTAAGAGATCCGAGAGGATTTCGTCCTTTGTGTTTAGGGAAATATGAGAACTCTTATATGTTGGCATCGGAGACCTGTGCGTTCGATATTATTGGAGCTGAGTATGTTAGAGATATTGAACCCGGAGAAATTATTATCATATCAGATTCAGGAATTGAAAGTATCAAACCTTTTGCTCCAGTGAAGACGACATTTTGTGTATTTGAATATATTTATTATTCAAGACCGGATAGTATAGTAAATAGCAAAAATGTTTATAATATCAGGATAAGTTTAGGAGAAAGACTTGCTGAAGAACAGCCCGCTGATGCGGACATCGTAATTCCTGTACCTGATTCATCGAATGCTGCTGCACTTGGTTATGCACGCAAATCAGGTATTCCTTTTGAGATGGGACTCATCAGGAGCCATTATGTTGGTAGGACATTTATCGAACCAGAACGTACCATCAGGCATTTTGGCGCAAGGATTAAATACAATCCTGTTACGAGTATATTGAAAGGTAAACGCGTTGTTGTGGTTGACGATTCGATTGTGCGTGGAACAACAAGTCCTAAGATTGTTAAAATGATTAGAAATGCTGGTGCTAAAGAGATTCACCTTCGACTTAGTGCTCCTCCCTGGAAATTTCCTTGTTATTTCGGAATCGATACTCCAACTAAAGAGGAGCTTATTGCGTCAAGTCATTCGGT
>CAZYWQ010000574.1:0-2149 GCA_964651675.1 uncultured Candidatus Sumerlaeota bacterium
AAAGAGCTTTTGATTGATTATGGAAGCTATGGTGTTTATATCTATAACGGAGGGACTCACACAAAACTACATTCTCTCTCCCCAGTTAAAATGGCTGTTTGTGATATGACAGGAGATGGTATGGACGAAATTTACCTGGATTTCGGCGCTCCATATTATTTTTGGAAAACTAATGCAGCTTTTGTCTGGACACAAGTTAATACTGTTTCACCAGACGATTTCATAGCGATAGATTTTGGGTATGACAAATATGGAGAAGTGCTTATTGATTATGGTTCTTATGGTGTGTACATTTATGACGGAGCAAGTCACACAAAGATCAATCCGGCAAATCCTGATAGTATGGTGAAGGCAAATTTGGATAACTTGTTAGGGCAGGAAGCGATAATAGATTACGGTTCATATGGAATCTGGACATTTGATGGAACAACACATACACAGATTAACACCATAAGTCCCGAGTCCTGCGTAACAGCAAGTAATTTCCAGAAATATTATTAAAAAAACACCAAAATAAGACTATAAATAAAAAGACTCTCAAATCCCTGAGAGCCTTGTTAATTAAATACAAGAGTGAAATTGATGATTGACATTCCCAAAAATTTGGACCAAAAAAATATATTCTTATCATATTATATTGATCTTATACTTGTAAGGAGAAGAAAAATGAAAAAATCATTCCTTATTTTATTAATTTGTTTATTATTCCTTCCATTAGCTCTTCAAGCTCAAAAATTTACTTCCATAGAAATTGTTAATACTACAGCCACATCAGACTCAAGAGATGATGTCTACCCTTGTATAATTCAGCTAAGTAATGGTAATTTATACTGTGTTTGGGAGAGTTTTAGCGATATATTGAGTACTGGTACTGACGGAGATGTTTTTTACTCAATTAACAGTGGTTCAGGTTGGTCTGCTCCTACTTTGCTAAATACAAATGGAACAACAGACAGTGGAGGTGATTACTGTCCTGTGGTTGTTGAGAAAAGCAATGGTAATCTTGTTTGTGTATGGTATGGTAATGAGAATTTAGGGGGTGTGGCTGGCACGGACTATGACCTTATTTATTCCACAAATACAGGTTCAGGCTGGTCTGCTCCAGCGGTACTGCACACCTATTTCAACAGCGATCCTTCCGGTCAGCAAGAATGGCGTCCTCAATTAATAGAAGACAGCAGTAGCAACCTATGGTGTGTTTGCGAATCTGTAGGTGAGGAAGATAAAGAAATTCTCTGGTCGGTAGACACAGGTTCAGGCTGGACATCCCCTCTTTTTATTACTTCGAATACCAGAGAGGATAATCATCCGCGCTTATGTGAGGGAAAAAGTGGAAAAGTGTATTGCGTGTGGTATAGCACTGATGACTTGAGCGGTACAATCGGCTATGATGATGATATATTGTATTCTTATTATAGCGGTGGTGTTTGGTCATCTCCTGCTTATCTAAACTCATTTGCAGCTACAGATACAAGTAGTGATCATGATAATTATCCCCACATAGTAAGATTGAGTAGTGGGACTATTTGTTGTGTCTGGTCAAGTGTATATAATCTTGGTGGAACGATAGGCACTGACTATGATATATTATATTCGTATAATACCGGATCGGGTTGGTCTACAGCCGAAGTTTTAAATGGCAACGCATCAACAGATTCTGCATATGATTACCATCCATTTGTTGCTTGTGATAACAATAATAAACTTCATTGTGTTTGGCCCAGTAAGGATGATATTGATGGTGCTGGTACCGATTATGATTTAGCATATGCTAATTATAATGGAAGCTCCTGGGCTTATCCTGAGATAATTAATTGCAATGCCTTGCGTGATAGTGACAGTGATTCTTTCCCCTGGTTAATGGTTGATTCAAGCAATACAGTTCATTGTGTTTGGTATAGTGGTGAAGATGTGACTGGTACTATTGGAACAGATGATGATATTTTTTATGAAAAAATTGCCACTCCATACCTCGGAATAGATTATGGCTCTGCCTATGGACTCTATCAATATGAAAATGGTGTACACACTCAATTAAATTGGGTGTCTCCGGAAGATGTAATTTCAGCAGATACGGATGGTGATGGCGAGGATGAGTTGGTAATCGATTATGGTCCGACTTATGGATTATTTATCTGTGATTCGGGAG
>CAZYWQ010000575.1:0-2128 GCA_964651675.1 uncultured Candidatus Sumerlaeota bacterium
CCGGTTATGACAAGCGGTATTATTGATTACATTATTATTAGTTGATTCTGTTATGACAAAGCCATCGTTGGTGTTATTATTGGCGATATTATCGGAGATCGTATTATTTTGAGAATCCCCATGCAGATAGACTCCGTACATATTGTATAACAGGGTATTGTCTGCAACTATGTTATGGTAAGAGGACTCCAACTCGATTCCGCGTCTATTGGGATTTGAATGATTTGTTGCTGTATTATTGATAACTTTGGTATTAGTTGCTCCCATCAACCTTATTCCTTGCATGGTATTATTCCTTACGGTGCAGTTTATGACCTCGCATAAATCCCCAGACTCAATAACAATACCGTGTTGCTGACTGTGGCTAGCTGTATTGTTAGTAAGCGAGTTGTTATTGCTGTTAGCACTCCTAAATCCCGATATCGTACTATAAAGAGCGGTGTTATTTATGACCGTATTATGCGGTGCATTGCTTAAATGAACGCCATACATATTTCGATTTACAGTGTTATTAGTAATCTTATTATTAATAGCAGTCTCCAAATAGATTCCCGCATCCCCACAATCGTAAATGGTATTATCCGAAACACAGTTATTATTGCAAGTAAGCGTCAATTGAATTCCGTAACTATCACTATTATTGATAAAGTTATCCGTAATTGAGCTGTTCATAGCTGACATCGTTAGATAGATACCCCAATTGTTGTCTAAAAGTGTGTTGTTTGTAATATTGCCATGATAGAGATTCATTAGCCTTATTCCAGCGTAATTTGGTGTATCGGCACCAGTAATGGAACAATTTCTGATGATGAAAGATGCATTGGTATTCATGATGCTTATTCCATGTTGACCCATACCTGTCACGTCGATGATGTAATTTTCTATTATGTATGGGTGCGTACTGTTACCAAATCCACTACTTGCATTAGCAGCTAATTCTGCGTTGTTCGTAATTGTGATATAAGCTGCCGATGTCTTTAGGGGGAAATCAGACGAATTATCGACCGGCTTAGAAACCAAATTAAAGATGAAACTGCAATAAGGAAGGAAAATTGATGAAATAAAAAAGAATAAAAAGATTAAACCTCCAAATGTTTTAAGTTTTGACATTTTAAAATCCCCATCTTTCGAGATTTACTATATAATAAGATCCTGAAATTAGAAATATTCGAGTAATCTCAAGCTTGTTTTGATCTAATTTTCATCTTATATTTTAGACCTTGATAGTTTTTAAGAATTGTCAAATACTTTGATAAGTTTACTTCCCTTTCGTACACGTGAACTTACGTTTACGTTTGTATATTACTAAAAACAGGTGGTGGACAGCCCTTGGTAAAAATATGTGCATTGCAGACAAGGATAGAAGAAAAAGCAGCCCTATTTCCAAAGGTTGAAAATTTGGTTGCGCAAGCAGCAAAACAAGAGGTTGACGCGATTTGCCTACCAGAAAAATGGACACAATATGACCGAAATGATCCTCACGCAATTGATTTCAAGACTTCTAATAAATTTTTAAGTTCGTTGGCAAAAGAACACGGTGTGTATGTGATTGGAGGAGCGGTTGTAGAAAAATCTGAAGAAGGTGAATTTGTAACCTCGTATATTTTTGATCGACAAGGAGAAAATATCGGAAGGCAGCGCAAGATTCACCTTTACTTGATGGAACCTAAATTATTTAAGCGAGGGCGGACTTTTAGAACCTTTCAAACGGACTTTGGGGTGATAGGGGTTGCTGTTTGCTTCGATTTAAACGCGTTTCCAGAAGTCGGGAGGGCATTTGCACAACACGGGGTAGACCTCATGTTCAATCCTGTCATGGTTTCGGATGCAGGAATTGAAAACTGGCATATCTACATAAAAGCTCGAACCTTAGAAAATCGCATGCCTATCTGTGGCGTAAATCCAGTCGGAACATCACCGTTTGGCAATTTAATTCCTGGAGAAAGCATTATCATTGGATTTAAAAAGGGCCACACCACGCCAGCTAAATTAGATGTCTCAATCGGCAAAAGAAATCAAGAAAACGTATTAATAAAGGAAATTGATTTAAAATATGCGAAAAAATTAAGAACTGCGCGCTTATCAGAAATGGTTTCATTTGAGTTTGAGTGAAAGAAGGTTCCTATTC
>CAZYWQ010000576.1:0-2125 GCA_964651675.1 uncultured Candidatus Sumerlaeota bacterium
GCCGGGCCCTGGAAAAGAGCGGCCAGGTCCAGGTCCGGGCCGCCGAGCTTTTGGGTATCACCAAAAGCCTGCTGCAATATAAATTGAAGAAGTATCATTTGACTACTTGATATTATTGGAGACCTTTGCCTATGGCCAGTAGCGAAGATTTCTTTGATGAGATGGAAGAACAGTCTTACGTAAAAGTAGAAATTGTAAAGAAATATTTTTCTGTATGGGCTAATGTTATTCTTCCTTCAGTTGAGGCAAGGGGTGGAAAGTTAGGTTATATAGATTTATTTTCAGGTCCAGGAATATATGCTGATGGGACCAAATCAACACCTATTCTTATATTGGAAGAAGCTATTAATAATCCTAGATTAAGGAAAAGATTGGTAACTGTTTTTAATGATTCTAATGCTGATTATATCCAGACACTAAAGAATAACATAAATAAAATTAAAGATATTAATTTATTAAAAAACAAACCTATTTTACTAACAGATACCGTCGGTGACGAATTTGTAATTGTTTTTAAAAAAATAAATTTTATACCATCCTTATTTTTTATAGACCCTTGGGGCTATAAGGGTCTTTCCTTACCTCTATTAGGTTCAGTACTTAAAGATTGGGGTTGTGATTGTATCCTTTTTTTTAATTATAATCGCATAAATATGGGGTTAAATAATCCTCTTTTTATCGATAACATGAATAAATTATTTGGAGAAGAAAGGACTGAAAAATTAAGGAGAAACCTGATAAAACTTTCCCCAAAAGAAAGGGAACTAACGATTATAGAAGAGTTTGGAATTGCAATAAATGAAATGGGATTTAAGTATACATTACCATTCTGTTTTAAAGATGAGTCGGATAAAA
This sequence comes from uncultured Candidatus Sumerlaeota bacterium, assembly GCA_964651675.1. GTDB lineage: Bacteria > Sumerlaeota > CAZYWQ01 > CAZYWQ01 > CAZYWQ01 > CAZYWQ01. Next base: position 856 of record CAZYWQ010000576.1, read on the forward strand.
AAACTAGTCACTATTTAATATTTATTTCAAAAAATGAGAAGGCATATGGTATTATGAAAAATATAATGGCCAAATGTAGCTCAGAAATGGACCAAGGGGTCCCTTCTTTTCAATATTGTTCCGCAACAAATAAACAAAAATTTTTATTTTCTTTTAATAGACCATTAGATGACCTCTCACAAATGCTTTTGGATGAGTTTAAAGGGCAATCATTAACGATGGTTGAAATTTTTAGGCGCCATAATGTTGGAAAACCTTTCATTGATAAAAATTATAAAGATGTACTATATCAAATGGAGAAGAAAGGGGTTATAAGAGCTGATCCTCCAATGAGTGTGCGAAGAAAAAATACATTTGGGAATAATGTATCGGTTATATTTCCGGAGAAATAAATATATGTCTATATCTTCAAAAATTGAGTGGACTGAGGCTACCTGGAATCCTGTTACAGGATGTACAAAGATTAGTGAAGGTTGCAGATATTGCTATGCTGAAAAATTAGCTTTAAGGCTCAAGGCAATGAATAACCCACGATATATTAATGGATTTGATGTTACATTACACTATGATATTCTAAATGAGCCTTTAAAATGGTATAAGCCTAAAATGGTATTTGTAAATTCAATGAGTGATTTGTTTCATGAAAAAGTACCATTTAATTTTATTGAAAAAGTCTTTAAAATAATAAGGATAGCTCAACATCATAATTTTCAAATATTGACCAAAAGGTCTGAAAGACTCTTGCAATTGGCACCGTTTTTGATTTGGCCAGAAAATCTTTGGATGGGTGTAACAGTTGAAATGCAGGAATTTCTTTATCGAATTTCTCATCTTAAACAAACTCCTGCTAAAGTAAAATTCATTTCATTTGAACCATTGCTAGGAGATATTCATAAGTTAGATTTAAGAGAAATTGATTGGGTTATTGTGGGAGGAGAATCTGGACCTAACAGCAGGATTATGAAGAAAGATTGGGTAATCAGAATCAAAGATTATGCCCTTGATATTGGAGTGCCTTTCTTTTTTAAACAATGGGGAGGGAAAAATAAAAAGAAAGCTGGAAGAATGTTGGAAGGTAAAACATGGGATCAAATTCCCCAATTTAAGATGGGTCTTTTTCAAAAAATGGCCTAACAATGGAAGGGAAAAGATAGATTGAAACTCGAACACTTCCCCGAAGACCTTCGCCCCTATCTCATCCCCGCCCCCCGCGGCGAGATGGTCTACCGCTGCCTGGAGTGCGGCGCCGCATACGGCATCACTGAACTCC
>CAZYWQ010000577.1:0-2125 GCA_964651675.1 uncultured Candidatus Sumerlaeota bacterium
AGTTTTAGTCAATATTAATGATGAGAATTTCAAAAAGCCTACGAAACCCATCTGAAAATTTTACAATCAAAAAGAAGCCGAAAGACTTCAGTCGGAAAAGAAATGGACTATGGCTGAAGACAGCGGAAGAGGCTATCGGAGAGTTATTGCTTCTCCAAAACCAATCAAAATCATTGAAGAAGAAACTATCAAAATACTCGCAAACAATGGCATCATTGTTATCGCCGCAGGTGGTGGGGGAATTCCTGTTGTTGAGGATGAAAATGGAAAATTAATTGGAATCGAAGCTATCATCGATAAAGACCTTGCCTCCTCTCTACTGGCAAAAAGCATCGGTGTTAATACGCTTATTTTTCTAACAAGTGTCGACAAGGCATACATTAACTTTGGCAAGGAAAATCAATCCGCTTTAGACAAAGTAAACATAAATGAAATAGAACGATACATTCAAGAAGGTCAATTTGCACCGGGTAGTATGCTACCCAAAATAAAAGCAAGTATCGAATTTCTCAAAAATGGTGGGGAAAAAGTTATCATCGCTAAAAATGGAAATCTTATTGAGGCTTATGAGGGAAAAACTGGTACACATATTGTTCCTTGATTAAGATTTACGACTTCACACTTATTTAAAATACAGGAATTTATAATGGCACAAACATCTCTTAATTTTGTCATCGCAGACAGATTCGAGGAAATGGGACAGATTTTAGAGTTCCAGGGCGAGAATGTATTCAAAATTCGGGCTTATTATAAAGCTGCCCGCGTATTACGAGATTTAACTGAAGACATAGAAAAAGTAGCAAAATCTGGTCAGCTAAATGAACTGCCTGGAATCGGAAAGGAATTAGCAAAGAAAATTACCGAGTTTATTGAAACAGGTAAAATGTCCGCTTATGAGAAACTTAAGGCACAAGTACCTGATGGTATAACGGAACTCTTGAATATCTCAGGACTTGGTCCTAAAACTCTCGCCAAGTTTTATAAAACACTTTCGATAGAAAACATCGATGATTTAAAAAAGTCGGTTGAAGACGGTAGCTTATTAACTCTCCCAGGCATTCAAGAAAAAACAATCGAGAATATTAAAAGAGGTATCGAACTCCATTATATGCGACAAAAACGAATGTTGCTTGGAGAAGCATTACCATTAGCAGAGAAAATTTCTAACGCTATCAAAAAAATCAAGGGTGTCAAACGGATAGATATTGCAGGTTCTTTAAGGCGAATGAAAGAGACAATCGGCGATGTCGACATACTTGCAATTGCCAACAACGGTCTGGAAGTCACAAAGGCATTCAGCAAACTTCCATTTGTTCACGATGTCCTTGATGTCGGAGAAACAAAAGGGAGCATTCTCCTTGAGAATGGACTTCAAGTTGATTTGCGTGTTCTTAATGAAAAAGAGTATGGTTCGGCATTGATGTATTTCACAGGTTCGAAAGCCCATAACATTCATTTGCGTTCCTTGGCTAAGGAAAAAGGATTAAAGGTGAGTGAATATGGCATTTTTCGAGGGAAGAAACGGATTTGTGGTAAGACAGAAGAAGAGATGTATTCTGCGCTCAAGATGAAATGGATTCCTCCAGAACTTCGTGAGGATAGAGGTGAAATCGAATCTGCATTAAATGATGAATTGCCCGAACTAATCACTCTTTCAGATATAAAAGGAGACTTTCATACTCACTCAAAATGGAGTGATGGAAATGCCACTATCGAAGAAATGGCAAAAGCAGCGAAAAAATTAGGCTATCAATACATCGCAATCTGTGACCATTCCCAGGCGGTAAAGATAGCAAATGGTCTGACGACTGGCAGACTAAAAAAACAGATGGATGAAATTGATAAAATAAACAGTAGGCTCAAGGGAATCACAATATTAAAAGGAACTGAAGTCGATATAAAAACAGATGGGAACCTCGATTTCCCTGATTCAATCCTTGAGAAGTTGGATATAGTTGTTGCAGCTATTCATTTCGGATTCAAGGAGAGTGGAGAACAAATTACGAAAAGAATCGTTCAGGCAATCGAACATCCCTATGTGGATATTATTGCTCATCCTACAGGCAGAATGATTAATCAAAGATATTCCTACGTATTTCAATTCGTTTTCTCCTAATAATGCTAA
>CAZYWQ010000578.1:0-2121 GCA_964651675.1 uncultured Candidatus Sumerlaeota bacterium
ACCTGAATAGCACACACCGAAGCATTTACTGCATAAATTGCACTGTTCCCTGTTGATGTGTAAATACCGAACTCCTTTCAAAACAATCGCTTTCTGGGGGCAGACGGTAATGCATTTCCCACATCTGATACATTTCACCGAGGAGTATATGATCTCCTTCTCGGCACTCTGTGATTCAGGATTTGAGCACCACCAGCAGTTCAACGGGCATCCTTTGAAAAATACAAGTGTCCTGATTCCAGGCCCATCATGTATTGAATAATGCTGTATATCATAGATGAGTCCCTTCGTTTCATCGGTAATTTCCATTGTATTTTCCAGGTAATTCATTGTCTGATTATAGTGTGAATGTGTCATTTAATATTTTGCTGATAAGACCTATTAATTCGAATAAAACAAAATATGTATTATCACACAATTCTAAACAAGTCTATACAAATATTAAACAATAAACATAAGTTTATATAAATAAACAATTGTTTTTTATTATTTTTTTGAAAAATTAATCATACTATTATCCACTTGAGTGCGTCCTGTGATTCGCATTGCTCTTGTGAATATTTCATATTCAGAAGAGAACGGTAAAGCGCTCGTTAATAAACTAGTAGCACTTTTCCTAAATATATTTGATTATTCGTACTTTTAATAATTCCCTGACCCTTTATTGAAATTGTTTTAGCCACCTCTCCTCTTCTTTATCAGCTCTGAGCTCTAGTTTCTTCGAGAGCTGTTTAACACATTTATATACAAGGATTTAAAAATCTTATTTCGAATTTGACATATTATCTTGACATATGAAGAAACCTTGTATTATAATATAACATATGTTTTATTAAATGAACATATGTTTATTTAATATAATACTTTTTTACAGCTAGGCGAATACTAAATTTAAGGTTTAATGTAATTGTATAAAGTCCGTAATCAATAAGAAAAATCATATAAGACAAGGAGAAATCTATGGAAATTCCAGCTATTACTCTCGAAGGGAAATCGGTACTGATTACTGGAGCAAGTAATGGTATGGGACAGGCATATGCGCTCGCATGTGCTCATTATGGTGCCGATGTCGCCGGATTCGACAGAGAAAAACTTAATGAAACTGCCGATCTGATAAAAAGAAAAACAGAAAAAGAACTGGTGCAGATTCAGGGTGATATACTTGATCTGGATTCAGTGCAAAACGCCATTGAAACAACAATCGACCGTTTCGAAAAACTAGACGTTCTTGTTAACAATGCAGGTGTTCTCGTAGTATCGAAACTTGTGGATATGAGCGAAGAAAAGTTTGACAGACTCGTTGGAGTCAACCTCAAGGGACTTTACTTTGCTTGCAAATTCGCTGCTCAACACATGATTCCGAGACGTCAGGGAGTTATAATAAATATCGGTTCTCAATTATCCTTCGTTGGTGCCGCCGAATATTCGGCCTATGCCGCGACAAAAGGAGGTGTATTTACCCTTTCACAATCCCTTGCGATAGAGCTTGGACCCTACAACATCAGGGTTGTTACACTATCACCTGGTCCGACTAAAACACGAATGCACACTGAACGATTAAAAGATCCGGCAATAAAGTATGAATTAGAAAATCTTGGTGTACTCGGCAGAATGAACGAACCCGAAGATATGGTACCGGCGTTTATTCTAATTGCATCCGATGCTGCACGAATGGTGACGGGAACCAACTGGTCGGTTGATGGAGGATGTCTTGCAAAATAATGTATCCATCATGACTGTTCGGTACAAGTTCATCTGTCTTCAATCATTGGGAAAACAATATTCTTACTATCAACTGTTCGATTATAGAAAAAACTACACTTGTTAGCTGATTTTCCACTGCTTTAAAATCAAAGATTTCAGGAAAGGTTATACTCATGGATGTATTATTTTAACTCGTCAGTGACTTTTTTTACTTCACAAGCAGTTTTTTCATCAGTAAATAGTATATTAATATAACCACCTCGAATTGCACCGACAATCGCGGGTGCCTTGCCGGGTCCAGAAGTAACGCCAATGCGGAGAGGAATTTTTTTCAAGTCCTCAAGAGATATAGAGATGATTCTGTCAGTGATACTGCTTTTAACAGGTTCACCATTGATATTGTAATAGCATGAGAGA
>CAZYWQ010000579.1:0-2112 GCA_964651675.1 uncultured Candidatus Sumerlaeota bacterium
ATTTAAACAGTATTGAGGAATTTAATTTTTAGGGACAGAACATCTTGTTCTGTTTACTCTTATCCAGTTTTCAATTTCTCTTCTTTTCCCTTAAAAATGAGCCAGTAAATTATAGGTATGATTAGCAGGGTAAAAGAGGTTGAGGCGAAAATACCGAAAATAATTGCCCAGGCAAGTCCACTGAAGATCGGATCGAGAGTTATAACAACATTTCCTAATAATGTCGTTCCTGCAGTGAGTAAAATAGGTCTGAATCTTATTGCACCACATTCGATTATTGCATCCTTAAGCGGTTTTCCTTCTTTTACAGCATTATGGATGAAGTCAATCAGGACCATTGAGTTTCTTACTACTATTCCTGCTAAGGCAATCATTCCAATCATTGCGGTTGCTGTGAAAAATACAGGATTCTCGTATCCACCAACAGGCTTGTTCGTTAGAATATTTAGTAAACAGAATCCTGGCATTATCCCAATTAGCGTTAGTGGAATTGCTAACATTATAATAATCGGTAAAAAATATGAACGGGTCATAAGGACAAAGAGAATATAAATACCCACCAGAGCAGCTCCGAAGGCGATTCCTAAATCGCGAAATACTCTTAAGGTGATTTTCCATTCACCTTCTCCATTCCATTTGATTCTGATACTCTCGGGTAAAGGATTCTCTTTAAAATGTTTTTGAAGACTGAGTACTGCATCAACAGGTGTCCTACCAGCCAATTCTGCAAATACATAGACAACTCTTTCAAGGTCTTTGTGATAGATGGACTTATCGATTACGGTCTTCCTGAAATCTCCGAGTTCGCCCAGTTGTACCAGATTTCCACTTTGTCCTTTAATGTATAATCTTTTTAGGTCTTCGATACTTGATCGCTGATTACGCGGTAGACGAAGATTAATATCCACTTCCCTTCTTTCTTCTGGGATATGAAGAGTGCCAACATTTTCGCCATCTAAAGCTACTTTGAGTGTGGAAACTATGTCCGATGTGGTAATCCCATTTAATGCTGCTTTTTCTTTGTCTGTCTCGAAGATAAATTCTCTCTGATTCGATTCGATAGTATCATCAACATCAACTATATTATCTTCTTCTATCATTCGAGCTTTCACTTTTTGTGATGCATCTATTAATTCTTCATAGGAATTAAAAGGTGCACCATAAATTTCGGCAACAAGAGTGGAGAATACAGGTGGTCCAGGCGGTACCTCTACTATTTTCAAAATCGAATTGTTCTTATGTGCAATTTCCTGTAAGTCATTTCTTAATCTTAAACCGATAGTATGACTCTGTTGTTTCCTCTTTTTCTTATGCACGAAATTGATTCGGATATCCGCAACATTTGAACCTTTGCGAAAGTAGTAATGTCTGACCATACCGTTGAAGTCCATTGGTGATGCGGTCCCGACATAACTCACAAAATCGGTTACTTCTGGTACAGTCTTCAAGTATGTTTCATATTCTCTGACGATTCTGTCTGTTTCTTCGATGGTTGTTCCTTCTGGTGTGTCGATAACAAGCTGCAATTCATTTTTGTTATCGAATGGCAACATCTTCATCGGAACCTTTCCCAAAAGGGCTAATGACACCGATCCGATGAAAAGTATAATCACAATCAGTATTATTAAATAGGAATAAATTGGTTTATTTAATAGAGGTGTGAGGATTTTTTTGTAAATTTTATACGGTGGGAATTTGTGCAAGTCGAACTTTTCTTTTTCGGCTTTATCGTATTCTCCTTTTAAAATATTGAGTGATAACCAGGGAGTTATGGTTAAAGCGACTACTGTAGACATTACCACAGTCAAAGGGACATTTAGTGCCATCGGTCTCATATACGGACCCATCATACCGGTGATAAAAATCATCGGTGAAAACGACAATATTACCGCGATGGTTGAAAGTATAACAGGTGGAATGACTTCATCAACAGCTGATAAAACGGATTCATGAGGAGACCTTATTCTTAGTTTGAAATGCCTGTAAATATTTTCTACACCTACGATGGGATCGTCGACAAGCAGTCCTAATGCTAATGTTAGGGCGAATAATGTTACTCGATTTATCGTATAACCTAAAAGGAAATTGAAGATTAATGCCAGAGAGTATGTG
>CAZYWQ010000580.1:0-229 GCA_964651675.1 uncultured Candidatus Sumerlaeota bacterium
GGATCGTACAGATGCTCTAATGTCTCGGTTGCAACAACCGTATCAAAAAAGTTGGATTCACATTTAATCTGATGTAAGTCACAGCATAAATCGGGATTATTTTTCTCATCTATATCCAATGTCATATATTTTGTATTTGGAATATATTTTTTGTACGGAGAATCCTTTGAAGCCACATATAATACAATCCCCTGGTTTAATCTCCCAAACTGTTTCCGCAACTCAATAT
>CAZYWQ010000580.1:239-2111 GCA_964651675.1 uncultured Candidatus Sumerlaeota bacterium
CCTTGTCACAGTCCGAATTTTTAAAGTGGGTATAAAAGGTATTATATATTTCTTCAAGAATCCCTTTATACTAATAATAGCCATTAACCTCTTTTAGTTATAAATAATTCATTTTATGCAATACTATTATTAGATGTCTAATAATCCGAGTGTCAAGGTTTTGTATTTATCAAAAGAATAATAAAATCTGGACATATTTTGTCGAAAAGGATAAAAGAGCCATAAAAAAGTTGAGAATCAATATTTGTTTGAAAAGGCATATTTATTTTTAGTAGTTCTTTCATATTCGCTTTAGGACTCGATTAAACAACTATAAATAGAATATATAAAAACAATGAAGACACTACCTTTTGTTTCCATTATTGTACCTGTTTATAATAATGCTAAATTAATTTTTAAATGTGTTGAATCGTTATTAAACCAGACATATCCTAAAGATAAGATGGAGATTATCATCGTTGATAATGGCTCTAAAGATAACACAGTCAAAGTGATTGAACAATACCCAATTAAATTATTCATCGAAGATAAAATTCAAAGCTCATATGCTGCGAGAAACAAAGGAATAGATAATGCAAAAGGAGAGGTTATAGCCTTTACTGACTCTGATGCAATAGCTGATGAAAATTGGCTTCAATGCGGTATAGAAGATATGGAGAGATTAAATGTGGATTATTTAGGAAGTAGAGTTGAAATGTTCTCATCGCAAGATAAACTCAGTCACTGCGATATGTTTGAAATGTACTTTGCTTTTCCCATAGATAGACATATTGAGCAATTTCATTTTGCCAGTACCTGTAATCTTTTTGTAAGAAAAGAAGTATTTGATTCGGTGGGAAATTTTGATTCACGCTTTACTTCTGGTGGTGATGTTGAATTTGGGACTCGTGTTTGGCTAAAAGGTTTAAAACAAGGCTACTCTGATAAAGCTATTATTCATCATCCAACAAGATCAACATTAAAAGCCTTAATTAAAAGAAGCATTCGTTATGGCAAGGGACAAGCAACACTATCTAAGTTATATCCAGAAAGATTCGGTAAATTGTATAAAGTTATTTTTAAGTTACTTTTCTCTCATCCTCCAAAACCAAAAATTGTTAGAAAAAGACAATCAAAAATAAAATTAAATTTCTATCAAAAAATAATTGTTTATATCATCCAATATATAGATTGGCTTTTTATCTATTTAACAATGGTGTTCTCTCTTTTTAAGTAGATAACTATCTAATATTGTATATTAAAATAGGTTGCAAAAGGTGCAAACAAGAAAAAAAACATCGTTTATTTTTATTTTAACTTTGATTTTATTATTATGGATCTTATTTGTTTTTTTTCAGTATATAGCAAATCACGATGCATACGCTGTCTCCATAATCGCTTTTGATACGGTATTCGTAGATATTGTAATACTTATCCTTTTAGCATACCTGGCTTATTGCGTTGGTAAAACCTTTATCAAACTTATCTTTAGAATTAAACTCGATGCTGATATTGATTTCATATTCTCTTCGGCATTGGGTTTTATAATAATATCTTTGGGAATAACCATAATAAGTTTTGCTCAAATCTTGTCAAAACCAACTGTTCTTATATTCATAATTCTGTTAGTACTTTTTTCGCTTAAGGAAATTATATTAAATCTTAAGCACATTAAATTAAATTCATTAAAAGTCTTGTCGAGTTATGATTATATTATTTCTTTTTTTCTTGTTGCCTTTATTCTTATAAATTTAACCTTTTCGCTGACACCACCAATCGGTCTTGATGAACAACAGTATCATCTCAATGCGCCGTTGCATTATATCAGAAACGGTGGATTTTATGATATAAAAAATATAGGTGGGCAAGTCAGATATCCTCAATATGCTGATA
>CAZYWQ010000581.1:0-612 GCA_964651675.1 uncultured Candidatus Sumerlaeota bacterium
TTTCATATCTTGTCTCTTCCTGAATAGCTGAAACCCACAATATAAAGGCGAGAATAATAGAAGCAAAAATGATGTAGAATTCTCGAATGAACTTCGAATGTATGACTTTATTTTTCAGCGCCAACATATTCTTCCTTTTCGATCCCAAAAGTTCTTACAAGAACCCGTCTTAGTTTCTCCTCATCAAGATTTCTCGTCATTCTCCCATTTCTAATATAAGAAATTGTTCCCGTTTCTTCCGAAACCACTAATGCTATAGCATCGGTCTCTTCTGTTAATCCCAAAGCCGCTCTGTGCCTTGTCCCCAATTCCTCGCTTAAATCCGTTCTCTTTGTTAATTGCGTTATAATACATCCAGCTGCAACAATTCTATCACCAACTATTACAATAGCACCATCATGAAGAGGAGTATAAGGTGTGAAAATCGTTCTTATAGTTTCCGCTTTTATTTTTGAATCCAAATCAATCCCTGTCTCAGTCAGCGATTTTAAGGATGTCTCATTTTCAAAAACAATTAATCCACCAATTCGCTTGGCAGACATCTCACAGATTGCCTTAACAATCTCATCTATATATCCTGACTCCAAAAAAAGCCTTCCTAATATCCTCGTC
>CAZYWQ010000581.1:622-2100 GCA_964651675.1 uncultured Candidatus Sumerlaeota bacterium
ATCCTCGTCTGTCCTAAAAATGCTAACGCCCTTCTTATTTCAGGATTGAACACGATAATAAAAAGGAGAATCCCGATAATCCAGAATTGTTTAAATATACTTCTTAGAACCAATAGATTAAAGAAATTAGCAATTAGATAAACGAAAAAACCAATGAAAATAAGTGATATCAAACCTCTCAAAACGAAAGCAGATCGTGTTCCTTTAATCATTGAGAATAATAAATAGAATAGCAAAGCGACTATAAGAATATCGATTGCATCCGTAGCTTGAATGCTGGTTATATTTCTCGCTAATTCCTTTAACTTATCCATAAAATCTCAATTTAACATAGTCTTTCTATATCATAAAATATGGATTACCATTTTCTACTGTCAAGCAAAAAGTAGGGAACAGTCACGATCGTTCCCTAAATAAATTGGAATAAAAAGCAAAGGACAGATACGATTTATCTGCCCTTTCCACATTTGTTTTTCCTCTTTAATCTAAATTATCATTATTTTAAAAATATTTTTATCTAATACAACTATTCAGATTACTTAAATCAAATTCAATGTCGACTTCAACAGTACCATCGTCAAGATACCTCGTATCAACCACTCTGGCACCCCGAACAACTCCTCTAACTGACGAGTTGATTCGGTCATTTCTAAGCATAAAATCCTCAACAGTCGATCTCGAATCGATGGCAAGTCCCTTGACATATTCCAGAAGTTGTCTTTGAGCATCCAGATAAGCAGCTCTTCTTGCCATAGCTTTTTGTTGAGCAACATTAGTACCTGGTGGAGGAACCCGAACTGGTGGTGGTCGCATTGTATCTCGATATCTCCTACCAAGAGGTTGTAGATTCAATCCCACCGTAACTTCCCAGGAACCATCAGGTAATTGATTTTCACTAATTACCCTTGCTCCCTGAATCCAGGTACGAGTCCAGGCATTCACTTCATCATTTCGAGTCAAAAAATTTCTAACAGTCGTATTAGAATTAATCCGAACACCATTGATTTCTTCAGCAAGGTTTCTGAGTGCTTCAACCTTAGCTCCTCTACGAGCCATCAATCGTGCTTGAGCCTGAGAAATAGCATCTGCGGGTGGAGCAGACATTCCTGTAGCGGTAATCTCAGCATCTGCCCAATCCATATCTATATCTTCAACAACTCCAGTTGGTTCAGGTGCTGGTTCTCTCATCGCTCCTATTCCCGTCATTGTAACAACTCCCCGAAATACTTTTCTACTCGATCCTCCTCTCCCTGCACATCCAATTGAAAATCCTAAAATAATAATCAATAAGATGATATACAACTGGCTCTTCTTAAACATAATATTTCCTCCTTACAACTGAAGTTTTTTATCAGAAATTAATTGTATTAAATTATTTCTCTTCAACTTCCTCAATATATACTTTCTTCATAATAACTGGTTCTTTCGGTGTTGTAGGAATTCTATCGATAGAACCAGGTTTTCGGACACATTCAACC
>CAZYWQ010000582.1:0-2090 GCA_964651675.1 uncultured Candidatus Sumerlaeota bacterium
CTCATCATAGCTCCATTTGCGATTCTGAGGCGGTTTAACTCTCATCTCTCTAAACAGATTAAGATCCAAATACATCACATAAGCAGTTGTATACCAGGGCAAACCCCAGATTTGATCCTTATATCTGCAAGCATCCAAAGCTGAATCATAAAAATCATCTATTTCTTTCTGAGATAAAAAATGATTAAGTTGCTCAAGAAAATCCTGCTCGATATAAAAATACTTTATACCATTCGCCACAATATCAGGTGGATTGTGAGATATAACAACCCGATCCAATTCTTCCTCACCCTTACCATAAGTTAATTTTTTATACCTCACTTTTACTCCAGGATTTTTCTCTTTGAATCTCTCAAAGGTATCCATTAACCATTTCTCAGTGGCGTCATCTCGCTCAAAATCCCAAAAATCGATAACAACCTCAGGATAGTCCTTCAAATCGACTTCTGGAGCTTCTTCTTTTTTCGATTTGCAAGAAAATACAAAAATGATTACTAACAACAAAATTAAATATCCGATTGATTTAGCTATCTTCTTTAATTTTTTCATAGTAATCAGACCTACCAATCAAGCGTTATACAAGGGATTATAGAAAAATACTGATTGAAATCAAAATTCATATATTAATCCTAAATTGTCAAGGTAAAGTGTGATTATCCGATTTTAAATTGATTCTATTGACAAAATTTCTATAAACATAATTTAATAACTTTGATTAATATTTATTTGCTGTGGATAAATAATATGAAAAAATACATTGGATTTTATGGATGTCCACCAAAAGACCTTTTCCAACAGTATAAACAAAAACTCAATCTCGACTTTGTCGACCTGGATGAAGATTTAGGAAGCGAAGATAGCAAAATATTGCCTCAGGCTTATTGTCGAATTATTAAAAACATCATTGATAATGCTATAGCACTGCGGAACAATCTTGAAATAATAATAGCAGCAGTTGGAGAGGACAAATGCGACCAGGGTCGTTTTGCTGCTTATTTACTCAAGGATATGGGATTCAAGGTGGTAGAAGTAAGAAACAACAGTCTATCAAACCCAGCACATCAAATAAAAATATGTACATCAAACTCACCACTTGATGAAAAAGTAACTCGGATTATGAAGACAATTTACACAGATGATAACAATGAATATGAGCAGTGTGAACCGACTCACGGATTTTGGGGTGTACCACCTCACGATCTTAACTTACTAAAATTATTTCCCAATACAACGCACATATTTGGTTGGACAAGGTGTGTTGAAGCACAAAGACCAGCCGATTTGGAATTAGAATGTAATGTTGATCCGAACATTCCAATTGTTTTTTATACACAAACATTTTGTGGCAAGCAACAACTCGCAAAATATCTCGCAGAAAAAAATCGTGGACTGTTTGTCGACTGCGATGGTCCACTGACTCCGAGTGTTGCTGCCAAGATCGAAGCATTTATTAAACTCGGATAAGAAACATATTTAAGGAAGCGAAGAATGATATTTGCAGATTGTGGAAGTTGTTGGACAAAAATCTGGAATTCAGAAACAAACGAATTAAAAATCATCCAGACAAAAGACATCATAAAAGATAACAACACTCATTTTGATTTTGCAACAGGACATTCGGGAAAATCCAAATCAAAAAGGTATGAAAACGAATTAATTGCACTTGCAGAAGGCGCATTATCGGTCATTGATGAGGATAATTTTACGGTCGTAGATGTCGGAAGTAGAGACACAAAATACATCATTTTCAAAAACAGAAAAATTGCGAAGTTAGATTGGAATCTCGCTTGTGGTTCATCAACGGGAGCTACTGTAGAATTATTAGGTCATTATTACGAAGTAGACTTCCAATTGTTAAAACCATCCGATTCCTGGGTACCTGTTACTTGTGGTGTATTTGGAATTGAGAGAATTTTAGAGCTCATATCGCAAGGTTATGAAGCCGAAATTGGTATGTCGATGTTCATTCACGGAGTAGTCAGAAATATTTACACACTAGTCGGAGAACCCGATAAACTCTACCTATCAGGAGGATTCTGCAAAAATCCCTGTTTCATCAAAACACTTGAAAAATATTGTCAAGTCTATCC
>CAZYWQ010000583.1:0-2080 GCA_964651675.1 uncultured Candidatus Sumerlaeota bacterium
TACTCACCCGATATAGCCCATCCTGAAGGTCTTTTGAATGATTGGATAGATATTAAGGTACTGGGGTATCACATTTATGGTGAGCGACCTGATCCTGAAGGATTAATCAGCACATTACCTGCGATTGCCACAACATTGCTCGGAGTATTATGTGGAAATTGGCTTCACACATCAAAGTCAAAACTGGATAAACTCATCGGTTTATTTTTTATAGGCAACATTTTGCTGTTTGTAGGCATTTGTATGGATGCTGGATTTCCAATCAACAAAAAAATCTGGTCGAGTTCCTATGTGGTTTTCACCGCAGGTATGGCACTGCAATTTTTAGGAATGTGTTTCTATCTGGTAGATGTTCTTGGAGTTAAAAAATGGGCTTATCCATTTCTCGTATATGGGACGAATCCGATATTTGTCTTTTTTGCATCAGGAATTCTCGGTAGGATTATGTACAGAATAAAGATTCCTGTAGATGTCGACAAAACAGTCAGTCTCAAAACTTGGCTTTATGAGAACCTATTTACTACCTGGGCATCACCTATTAATGCATCTCTCTGCTTTGCGATTGCGTACATAATTTTCTGGTTCCTGATATTAGTTCCGTTATATCAAAAACGCATATTCATCAAAATCTAAATGGATTAAAATTAGTTGGTTTTTTCCAGACAATGCAAACTGGTAATTTTGTTCGTTCATAATCAGAGTTTTGCATCGATTCTTCTGTTGAATAAACACGCCCCTGAGTTTGCTTATTCACATACTCATACAGAGGAAGATTTACAGAATCGGAAAAATCAGAATTATGTGGCAAAGCATAAAAAGCTATTGTTGCATCAATCTTTGAAGCTTCATCCGACGATAAAATTTTCAACATTGGAGTCTTGGAATCTTTATCTTGTACTTCGTAAACTGGTACTGTCGATCCACTCTTCCTATCGAGTGCATAAAACATAATTTCTCTGTCTCTCTTCTCCTTAGGAATTTTATTGTCAGTTAAATATCTCGATTTTTCGCTTCCAAATTTATAAACTGGTACAGGCAGAATTAATCTTGGGTCATTCAATTCCAATTTATACATTATTTGGTTGTAATCATAGCGAGGTGTAGGAATCTCTGTACCCGAAAAACTTTTTGTATAAGTACCTTCAAAGAAGATGACTCTGCCGTCCTCTTTCATAAAATGTGGATGTTGAACAGGATTATAAAAACTATAATTATTATGAGTAACAACCTTTTTCGCATAAGTCCACGGACCTAACGGAGTATCACCTTCAGCATACCAGATTTCTCCCAAGAATGATGTGCCAAAAGCTTCATTCAGAATCATTACCCAGCGATTTCGATAAGGATTCCAATAAATAGAACCGTTATGATAGATAATATTTTTACCACTATCCACATCAACAAGCTGAAACCATTTTTCATCAGGGCTAATAAGTCCTGCAGCTACCAATTTGTCCTGTTCTTTTTGACCAATCGACGATGTGTTCTTCTTCCAGGAATATCGCAAGCTTCCATCCTCACTCCGATCGAGTTGTTCTTTGGTGCAATTGAATCGACTTCCTTCTTTAAGATAGGTAAAGGCTTCATAAGTGCTATGGTCTACGAGAGAATCATAATCAGCTTTTGCACGACTAAACTGCGAACCAGAAGGAAAGTAATAATATTCATCGCCATTATCGGAACATTTAAATGGATGACCTCCAGGTTGTATAATGTCATCAAGTGAATTTTTAGCGATTTCCTCAAAGACCTGTTTTTCATCATTGAATTCAACTATACCTCTACCAACTGTTTCCATAACAGGTTGAACTTTCGCATACTTTGCTATCAGTCGCTCCTTCCCCATTTTATCCTTAATAGAAATAAGACTGCCCAACCAATAGGCATAAGTTCCCGGAAGAGGAACCATCTGCTTTACAAAATCCCCATCCGTAAAATAATTTATATTAACACCAATCTCCGGGTCCAATCCTCCATCAGAAGGGAGCAATGATGTAGCACAAGTAACCTTGAAACTTCCTCCGAGAGGATGTCGGGGATGAGATGTATCTCCCCAAACCCAGAACAGTTTACCTTCATA
>CAZYWQ010000584.1:0-2078 GCA_964651675.1 uncultured Candidatus Sumerlaeota bacterium
ATCATACAGTCCCTTACTGATGAAGTGGTTAATTAAGTCAAGTGTTGAGGATTGATGGGATGGAAATTGCTGAAGTGCTTTCTTAAGCGAGTCAATCTTTTCTGTTTCCCAACCCTTACCAGCGTAAGCCAATGAGAGAAAATAATTTGCCTGAAAAAAATTATCTTTTAATTCCAGTTCCTTCTTAAGATTTGTAATCGCCTCATCGTAGCGTTTTTGAAGATAGTGAAAAAGACCTATTCCGTGATAGGCAACAAGTGAGTTCGGTTCGAGCTCCAGAATCCGATTGTAACATTTCTTTGCATCGTTTTCCAATCGCACTTTGCTATGAGTTCTATATGTGCTTTCAATAATATCGAGTCTGCCTGTTTGTGATAGGATATAAATAAAATCAGGATAAGATTTTTTTGCTGATTCAATCTCATTCCTCGCAAGTTCAAAATCATTGATGGAACCAAAGTAATAATACTTCTGAAGAAGTGAGACTAAATCAGATTTTTCATTCAGAACCTTTAAGCATCCAATTTCTGAACATTTTGTGAGTTTATTCGAGTTTGATATTGCAACCTTGAAAATTGGTTTTTCGATTTTCGAGTACTTAGCCACAAAATCCCTGTTTTCTTTATTAATGAATTGCAAGCCAAACCGCCATTCACCCTGTGTTTGATGCATCTTAACGACGATATTGTTCTGTCCTTTTTTGAGTTTCGCTTCAGCGAGACATTCATTACGATAATCGCCAATATTCGGATTTTTATAGACAACTAATCCCCCATTTATCCACAGTTTCGTAGGTTCTTGAGTAATCAATCTAACGATCATTTCCTGTTCAGAATCGCACTCAATCGAAGTATAAGCGTAAGCAATGGCAACGTTGGGAAAAATATAGGAAGAGAAATCCAAATACTTAAAGTAGGGACTTATATCCGAAGACAATTTAACCAGTTTATCCGAATAATTCTGGATATTATCATCGACCTCAATGGGAAAAGGATACTCCATATCCGTTTCGCCATCTTTAGCAAATGGACCTGCCACATACATCCAGTGCGTGATAAATCCTGATTTGTTAATGAGCGTCTTTGCTTTTTTGAGTTCATCTCGATTCAAATAATCTTCCGTGAGATAATCCAGAATTAGTGCCTTGTTTAATGAGTTATTAATATTATTATCCAAAAGACTCTGATAAGTAGGAATAGTTTTTTCATAATTCGGAAGTAAGACCTTCAATTCATTTATTCGCCTTATATAAACCTCGCTGAGTGGATTATCAGGAGATGATTTGACGATATTTAGCCAATCAAGAAGCATCGCATCGTAATCGCCATTAAGAAGATCAATGATACTCGCAGCCTCATAGTAACTGAATATATTGTCAGGAGTAACTTGTTTAAGTTCGGCTTTAGCATCCTCAATCTTATTTCGAGTAAGCAACTGCCAATAGGACGGTAATTCAATCTCCTGCTGATTCTCAGCAAATATGACGCCTAAAACAAACATTAACAAAAGTGTGAAGTATAATAAACGACAGCATTTATAATATCTCATTC
This sequence comes from uncultured Candidatus Sumerlaeota bacterium, assembly GCA_964651675.1. Lineage (GTDB taxonomy): Bacteria > Sumerlaeota > CAZYWQ01 > CAZYWQ01 > CAZYWQ01 > CAZYWQ01. Next base: position 1,551 of record CAZYWQ010000584.1, read on the forward strand.
CCTTACCTCTTAGAAAAAATTATAAACGAATTAATAATAAGGATGATCATTAATTTATGTAGTTAAAAAATAACAAAAATTTTTGTACTATAAGAATGTTGATTAATCAATATTTCTTTACACAGAATCAACCAAAGAAAAAATATAGCGCTTGAGAAATAAAAATAGGATTTCCGATATGTTCAGATTGAGATTAGAGGCTTTCATAAAACAATTTCGCCAATAAGAAAAAAACTTAGACTGCAATAATTTAAAAAAATTTTTTCATATTTTCCCAATTTTTGCCGATAGTAAATACAGTAAGACCAAAGGATACCCTTTACTAAGAGAGATACAATGACAAAAACCAAAGAACCACCAAGAATTCTAATCGTAGACGATAACGAAGACCTACAAACATTACTCAAAACAACTTTAGCACCACTCAAGTATGATGTGCATCTCGCAAATAACGGAGTAGACGGATTGGATATAGCAAGGAAAATTTACCCTGATATCATAATCTCTGATTGGCGAATGCCCAAGAAA
>CAZYWQ010000585.1:0-2073 GCA_964651675.1 uncultured Candidatus Sumerlaeota bacterium
GATGCGATGGATCAACACCACTCTTTTCATAAACACCAAAAAGCTCGTGGTTCCCTATAGTGTTGAAAAGCGGCATCTTAAATTTAGCAACTTGTTTATTATAAAGATCGTATAGCATATCAGCTCGTTTATAATCGGCGGCAAGAGCATCCATAATCAAATCTCCACCACTAACGACAAAATCGGGATTGAGCGAATTGATTTTTTTGATGGCTTTTGCTAATCCTTCAGCACCTTTTAGTTCTGGTTGAACATGGGAATCGGTAAAAAAGACAAATGTGAACATCTTTTTACCTTTTTTCTTCTTGAATAGGGGCATTGGATAGGCTGGTAATCCTACGGCTAATCCTAATCCGGATAGTATGGCTGAACCTATAAAGACTCTTCGGGTAATAGGTTTTGATGAAAATGATGATTCTTTCTGTTGTTTGTTCTTCCCATTTGCACCCATTGTGTCGTCTCCTCTTCTTTTAAATTTTCCTTATGTTATAAGTTCGTTATCTGATTAGTAATGTTAAGTCAACTTATTTGGTAAGACAAAAAGATTGACAATTTGTGATGTTATTTTATTAATTTGGATTTTGAGTAATTGATTTAGATTAGTATACAAAGAGCCAAGTGTATCCATAGGTTTTATAAAATGAAAGTTGATAAGTTAAAAGAAATCATTTCAAAATGGAAGAATCTCAATATCACAGTTGTTGGCGATTTGATGATTGATGAGTATATCTGGGGAGATGTTGAGCGAATTTGTCCGGAAGCTCCTGTTCAGGTGGTTGATATTCGTAAAGAGGAGTATATTTTGGGTGGTGCGGCAAATGTCGTAAATAATCTTAAATCATTGGGATGTAATCCCAAAGTGGTAAGTGTTATTGGAGATGATGATAATGCGGATATATTGAAGCAATTGTTGGATAAAACAAAGAGTGATATTAGTGGTGTATTCGTTGATAAGGATCGTAAGACAACAAAAAAGACAAAAATAATTGCGGTCAATCAACAGGTATTGAGAGTAGATAAAGAAACACGAGATTCAATTAGTCGTGATTTCGAAAATAGGATATTAGACTATGTCCGTCAGGATATAAAAAATATCGATGCTTTATTAGTAGCAGATTATGGCAAGGGAGTGGTAACAGAGGCTGTTAGTCAGGGATTGATTGATATAGCAAGAAAGCATTCTATCCCTATTATCGTCGATCCAAAAGGGAAGGATTTTTCTAAGTATAAAGATGCTGTGGTTCTTAAGCCAAATAAAAAAGAATGTGAAATAGCCTCAGGAATTGTTATTGATAATAAAGAGACATTTAACAGGGCAGGTGAGAAATTACTTGGTGAGTTAAGATTGGATGTGCTAATAGTTACTGCAAGTGCTGATGGTGTAGTCGTGTTCGAAAAGAACAAAGAGCCAGTTTATTTGCCAACAGAAGCAAAGGAAATTTATGATGTGACAGGTGCTGGTGATACAGTATTGGCAACACTTGGATTATGTATTGCTGCTGGTTTGGACTATGTCGAATCTGCAAAGATAAGTAACATCGCAGCAGGAATTGTTGTTGGCAAGGTGGGCACTTCCATTGTGTCTAAAGAAGAAATTATTCATTATATTGAGGCTCATCAACCTTATAATATTTTTAAGATAAAGTCGGTTGATGAACTAATAAGAGTTGTTAATATGCATAGGTCAAATGGAAGAAAAATAGTTTTTACAAATGGATGTTTCGATTTATTGCATCTTGGACATATAAAATTGTTACAAGTGTCAAAGACTTATGGAGACATATTAGTTGTTGGTCTGAACAGTGATGAATCGGTAAGGAGAATAAAGGGAGATGCAAGACCCTTTATCAAAGAAGATGAGAGAACACATATTTTGGCTGCATTGGATTGTGTTGATTATGTAACGGTTTTTGATGAAGATACTCCTGTTGATTTGATTAATGAACTACAACCGGATGTTCTGGCAAAGGGCGGTGATTATCAACTGGATGGAGTTGTTGGCAGGGATTTGGTAGAGGGTTATGGTGGTAAAGCGGTTGTTATAGATACTATCGAAGGAATTTCTATCTCAAA
>CAZYWQ010000586.1:0-2061 GCA_964651675.1 uncultured Candidatus Sumerlaeota bacterium
AGGCAAATCCGAATTATATTCGCCAGGAAACTGATCTACAAAGAAGACACAATCTCCAGGCATCTATCATCGGACTCGCTATGATTCCTTTTATGAGACTAAGCGACAATATGAAAGTAAATTTCAACAGTAAACTGATTCGACCACCTGGTTCAGTCGAAGAGGAAGAATTTCTCAAGAGATGCATCAGATGTGGAAACTGTATGAAAGTGTGCCCGAACAATGCGATTCATCCAACCCTATTCGAAGCTGGATTAGAAGGAATTTGGACACCTTTTCTCATAATGAGAATCGGATATTGCTCTTATGATTGCATTTTATGCACACAAGTTTGTCCAACAGGTGCAATCAGAGAACTAACTCAAAAAGAAAAACAAGGTAAAGATAATAATAATCCGATCAAGATTGGAACAGCATTTTATGATAGAGGAAGATGTTTACCCTGGGCGGAAGATATCGAGTGTATTGTCTGTGAAGAATTCTGCCCCACATCACCAAAGGCAATCTGGTTCCAAATCGAAGAGATTACAACAAGAGATGGCAACAAAAAATTGCTAAAAAGACCGAGAGTAGACATCGAAAAATGTATAGGATGTGGAGTATGTGAAAATGTTTGTCCTTTAATCGACAAACCTGCTATTTACATTACCAATATTGGCGAAACAAGATCCAAAACAAACCGAATTCTATTAACACAAATGGCAGAAAGTTATGGTGAGAAAGAGAAATAAACGAAATGTATGGGCAAGGTTTCATCGCCCATTATTTATAGGGAACGGTTTCAAACCGCTCCCTACAGTGGAAGCAAGTTTCCAAGCTACAAATTTTTATTGAACATTGCTCAAGGGACTGATTACTTTATTCTAAATACACTATATCGCTTTTTATTTTTAATAGAAACAATGATTAACAACATCTTTTTAACAGGTCCACCGAGTGTAGGAAAAACAACAATCATTCAAAAAGTTATCAAAAAACTCGATAATCCTGCCATCGGTTTCTACACACAGGAAATAAGAGAATCGGACAAAAGGATCGGTTTTTTAATGATTACACTCGATGGGGAAAAAGGCTATCTTGCTCACCAGGATATTACGAGCAACTTCAATGTAAGGCGCTATGGAGTCAGTATTGAAAACATCGAGAACATCGCCATTCCATCCATTACTCCCAAAAGCAAAGATGAAATTATCATCATCGATGAAATCGGTAAGATGGAATGTTTCTCAGAAAAATTTAAAGTCGTTGCGACGAATGCCTTAAGTTCAAACAACATCGTATTAGGAACAATTGCTATCGGTGGAACAGAATTCATTCGCAACATTAAAAAAAGACATGACATCAAAATATTTGAAGTCTCCCGCAATAATCGAGATGAACTCCCCATAATAATTGAAGAGGAGATTCTCAAACTTTATCTATCAAAAAGTTAAAAGCACAATATAAACACAAGGATTTATACACCAATGAACTTCAGTAAATTTAACTTAATCACAAAAAAATTTTCACTTTTCATCATTGTCACATTAATCACAATATTCACCATAACAACTGCATTCCCTGACCCAGCCCACATCTACGGCATTCACTCCTGGGGATGGGGTGCCAGTGGAATAATGAGTGGAAAAGAAGGATGGTCTGTAGAAGTGATCAACACTGATTATTTTGCCTGGGACATTACGCCCTCGGATGCCCAGACTATTATGAACGATAACTTCACTCTCATAATAAGGATAAATAAATATTTCGGACAGACAATTCCAGCCAGTTCATCCGAATTCGATGCATTCGCAACTGCCTGTGCAGACAAGGTAAACTTATTCAAAGACTACTGCAACATCTGGATTATCGGTAATGAAATGAATGCTGATTTCGAAGGCGGAATCTATGTCACTAATTACACAAACTGTTATCAAAAATGTAGAACTGCTATCAAGGCTGTACAACCCGAAGCCATTGTTTTAACTGCTGCAGTTGCTCCCTGGAATGCTACTCGCACAGGTGTTGGACCTTATCCTTCTGATAGGCAATGGTTGAATTATATGTATCAATTAGTAAACG
>CAZYWQ010000587.1:0-2058 GCA_964651675.1 uncultured Candidatus Sumerlaeota bacterium
GCTTCATTCAGGCAAACAGGAAATGTTCAAACCCGGTACCATTTTTACTGCATCCGACAACATCGAATACGAGATGTTGAGTCCAAACATAAATGCACCAGATGCCAGAGATGATGGAAGAAATATTCTTTTAGCCATAGCTGCCGGCTCCGGACTTGCGGAATATATGGTAACTGCCGATGCGTCCAATGCTAATTTCAGCTCTACTATGGTAGCAGAATCACCAGCTGTTAGAGAGTTCCAGGACTGGCAGGATTTTTTCTCTTATCGCTTCAAACAGATATATAAACATTTCATAACAAATGCGATAACATTTGGAATCTTACCCGAAGATACTTCTTCAGAGTGTGAGATACAATATCCTCCTTTACTCCATCGAAATCTGAAGGATGAAACGGATGCGTTAGTTTTGCACAATCAGTTTAGGCTGGCATCAAAAGAGACCATATCAGAAAAGTTGGGTTATGACTATCACCTGGAACAGGAAAAGATTAAATTTGAAGACGACAACAAATCCCCAGAAGATTAATTAATCTCCTTAATTCCTTAAGAAATAGTCAAATAATAAAACCTATCCTACAAAGCTATTAACCTGATACGAGGGCTGATTATAGAATAATCAGCTCCTTTTTATGAACCTGCCCATGTTATCTACTTTTTACTGTAAATGTAGTATTTCTATTGATTATTGAGCGATTTTGGTTAATAAGACTATAAAATGGATTATTTTCCCCAATGAGAGCATTTAAGAAAAATTATTAAAATGATTAAATTAATTTAAAGACTTAGTAAAAAGCTTACGATAATACAATAACGGAGTTACTTTTTTTATCATTAAGATGTTATCCTATAAATTAATAGGAGGAAAGAAAATGGCTCTCAGTGATAAAATGGAAAAAAGGATGAACGAAATCTTAGTCAACGCTCAAGAGATGCTTGCCGAGATCGATGTCGAAGTAGAAAGATTAGAAAAAGAAATCAAAGATGTAAAAGGGAAAAAAGCAAGCATAGAGAACTTGAGAAAAGATGCTTTGGCAGCGCTTGGAATTACCGAGCAAGAATCAGGTAATGTTATGGCAGAGGCAAAGCAGGAATTTGATCTTGATAGCCAATTCGACCAAGAACTTGACATAAGTTAGCCTTAAGAGATATACGAAATATTATCGGAGGCTATTAATGCATTTAGAGCTACAGAAAGCCAATATGAATCTGCTGTTGACCATTCGGGGCAACATTGTGTTCGAAGAGTGTAAAAAATTCAAGGTGTCAATAGTCCCACGATTGGATTCAGAGACCAAAATATTCTATGTTGATTTGAGTGATGTTCAATTTGTAGATAGTGCGGGATTGGGGGTTCTTGTTGGATTAAAAATGACATGCAAAAAGAATAATTCTTCTATCGTTCTGCTAAATCCCTCGAAGCAGGTAATGGACATACTGAATGTAGCAAAGTTAGACAGCATATTCGACATAGTAAGAGGTCCCGATGCCGAAGAGATAATAATGCTGACATTTAAAGAAGCGCCGACAATTTTCAAAGATGAGGAAGAATCGGAAAAATTTACTATCAAGAAAATAATAACAAAAGAGAAGGTGATTCCATCGATGAAAAAGAAACCAAAAGACAAAGAAGAAAAAAAGTCAACTCAAACCGAGAAAAAATCGGCACAAAAGGAAACGGTAAACCTTCAGGAAGAAGTTGAAAAACTATGTCAGAAAGCTGTAGAATGTTTGAAAGATAGAAAAACCGAAGCGGCGGCGGAATATTTCTTAAAGGCTGTCGAGTTGCAACCTGACCACATCGCAGCCCATAACAACCTTGCCATCATCTACGAGAAAAATCCTGAATGGCAGGATAAGGCAATTAAAGAATGGGAAATTGTCCTAAAACTCGGTAAAGAAAAGAACAGCCAGAAGCATATTGAACGCGCTAATCAACACCTTGAGAAGTTTAAGAAGGGATAAAAATTCCATTTATTAACCGTACTACAAGGCCAACTCCTGGATGATTATTTTTCCAAAAAACTGAGGCGGCACAAAATGTACAATGAAATGGAC
>CAZYWQ010000588.1:0-2045 GCA_964651675.1 uncultured Candidatus Sumerlaeota bacterium
TTAATTATCTGTTTTCCAGCGTCAATCATTCTCTCTGCGACAACCGACTCTTTTTCGACTTTTAACACATCCGATACAAAGGTAACAACAGGTAAATTTAGATAAGCAGAAACTTCCGGCCCCACCTGAGCAGTATCACCATCTATGGCCTGTTTTCCAAAGAGCAGGAGATCAAATCTCCCTATCGTTTCTATTGCCCTGCTTATGGTATATGAGGTTGCAAGTGTATCGGCACCTGCAAAATCACTCTTTGTAAGAAGATATGCCCTCTCTGCTCCTAATGTGAGAGCATCTCTCAACATGCATTCCACATCAGGTATCCCCATACTCAGCGCCGTAATCCTTCCCCCTGTTGCCTCTTTAATCTCAAGGGCGAGCTCGATAGCGCTTTGGTCAAAGGGATTCATTATACTGGGAACGCCCTTTCTTATGAGTGTTCCTCTTTCAGGGTCTATTTTTACCTTTTGCGTGTCAGGAACCTGTTTCATGCATACGAGAATCTCAAGATCCAATTAATGCCTCCAGCGATATTTCACAATAAAAATAACCATACTTTAAAGGATCAACCATCGATTTATAAAGCAAATGGCGATGTTAAAGCAAATTAACAAAAAAAGTTAGCGATAAAATCATAATTTTCATATGTTAGCGAACTTTAATCGAAAAGACTACTTAGATAAAGTAGAATTTCGCTAATAAAAAAGCCGCTCTACAGTGAAAAAAAACTCGAAGTTCGCTATTGTCATTTAGCAATTAAAAGGCCTATAATGGAGAAAAGAATTGTATTATCGGTATTTACGCTGTATCTTGATCTGTTACAAAACTCGGAGAAAAAATGAATCAGAAGCCCACTTTACAAAAAATAAAAGAGCTCATAGATAACGGTGATATGCTTCTTAAGCTCTTCAATATGGAGGTCACGGAGTACAATGAGGGTGTTGCCTCGGTTCGTATGGAAGTGACAGATTCTCATCTCAATGCGGCTAATATCTGTCATGGTGGAGTGATATTTTCCCTCGCTGATGTTGCCTTTGCATTAGCTTCGAACAGCTACGGCAATGTTGCACTCGCTCTCGACATGAGCATAAGCTACTTGAAGGCTATACGATCAGGTGAAATACTCACTGCTCGCTGCAGCGAATGTAAACGTAGCAGGCGTACAGGAACCTACCTTATAGAGGTAAAGGATAAATCTGGAAATCTCGTGACTCTTCTCAAAGCAACTGCATTCATAAAGGAAACCCGCCACTTCAATGATTGAATAGTTAGTCGCCTGTGCATTATTGCCAGCAAACTACATAATAAAATGACCAGCTCAAAATTCGCCAACTACTAATTGGACTAATGTAAGGCTTAAATGGATCGATATTTCAAATAGGTGTTATGATAACCGGTGGGTTAATAAACCCCCGGGTCCTTCGAGCTTCGAATTAGGCAAGGAGCAGACCTTGGACAGGGTCATAATGATTATTGGTGCCGGAATCCTCCAGACCCCTGCAATTAAGATTGCGAAAGAGATGGGTCTTTTAACCCTCGTGACTGACTACAATCCAGCTGCATATGGAATGAGTTTTGCTGATTTTCCTGTTGTCATGAGCACTCGTGACGTTGATGGGACTGTGAGAGTAGCCAAGCAGTTTGTTAAGCGGCGAGGGATTGACGGGGTCATTACTGTTGGAACAGATGCATCACTCACAGTAGCAGCTGTCCAGCATGCACTCGACCTTCCTGGTAACCGAATAGACGTAGCCGAAGCAACAACCCACAAGATCAAGATGAGACAACGGCTCGAGGATAATAAGATACCCCAACCTGTATTTTTCGCCTGCTGGACCTACGATGATGTTGTCAGAAGCGCAAAGCAGATTGGATTTCCATTTGTGATAAAACCTGTGGATAATATGGGAGCAAGAGGGGTTATGCGGGTAAATAAATCTGAGGACATCCGTTTTGCCTATGAGCGTGCAAAAAATGCATCGCCACGTGGGGAGATAATAACCGAGGGATTCATGGATGGTCCAGAGCTCAGTATAGATGCCCTTGTC
>CAZYWQ010000589.1:0-2033 GCA_964651675.1 uncultured Candidatus Sumerlaeota bacterium
TTCTTATCAGAAGAAACGTTTGCTGGAGGGATATTTGCAACTGCGAACAATACAGCGGGAATATGTGGTGAAGTTCATCTTGTTAGCATTCTTGGTCGTCAAAAGTCTTTTGAAGATTTTGTTTTAAAACATCTCCAGCCCAATATAAGACCAAAATTCTTCTATTACGATAATGCACCGACCACAATTAAGCAAAGATATATACATTTTTATTTAAATCAAAAGTTGTTCGAAATCTGTTATATGAATGATCATCCTATCCCTGAAAATCTAGAAACGAAAATTGCTGAGTATCTTAATGATGTCATTTCAGATTATGACCTTGTTATTGTTTCTGATTTTGGACATGGTTTTCTTAACCATAAACTGATTAATCTTATCTGTGAAAAATCAAAATTCTTAGCTTTGAATGTCCAGACAAATAGCGCCAATACCGGATTCAACCTGATTACTAAATATCCAAGAGCTAATTACATAGCAGTTGATGAACCAGAAATTAGGCTTGCTGCAAGAAATAAGCATGGAGACTTAAAACAGATTATAGAAGAAATGATTCAAAAGCTCAATTGCGACAATCTTATGGTAACCCTTGGCCCAGAAGGTTCTTTAATTAGAGATAGAAAGAATGGTTTTTATAAAACGCCTGCATTTGCTTCTAAAATTGTTGATACAATTGGTGCAGGTGATGCCTTATTTGCATTTACTTCTCCTTGTATGGCTATGGGGTTCCCCAATGATTTGATATCTTTTATAGGAAATGCAGTAGGAGCTTTAGCAGTCCAAATTGTTTGCAACAAAAGGCCAGTAGATAAAATAGATCTTATTAAATTTATTACAATGCTTCTGAAGTAGAGAGTAAAAAGTCCGATTATATTTTGATTAATTCTGCAGAAGAGAAAATAAAAAATTATGATTAAAAATGTTCTTGTAACTGGCGGTGCTGGATATGTGGGATCAGTTCTGGTTCCTAAACTGCTGAGAAAAGGATATAGAGTTAAAGTGATTGATTTATATCTCTATGGAGAAAATGTTTTAGATGCTGTTAAAGGACATTCAAAATTAATAGAGGTCAAGGGAGATATAAGGAACAAAAGGCTTCTTGAAAAAGAATTAAAGGGAATGGATGCAGTTATACATCTTGCCTGTATATCCAATGACCCTAGCTATGAGCTTGATCCAGAGTTGGGAAAATCTATAAATTATGATGCATTTATTCAACTGGTGGATATTTCTAAAAAGGCTGAGGTGAAAAGGTTTATTTATGCTTCGAGTTCAAGTGTATATGGTATCAAAGAGGAGGACCATGTTACAGAGGATCTCAAACTGGAACCATTGACTGATTATTCAAAATATAAAGCCATGTGTGAAGACTATCTTTTAAAACAGCATTCAAAAGGCTTTGTTGTAATGATTATCAGACCCGCTACTGTTTGTGGATATTCTCCAAGAATGCGTTTGGATCTTTCAGTCCATATTCTGACCCATCATGCAGTAAATAAAGGTGAGATTACAGTTTTTGGCGGTGAGCAGAAAAGACCAAATATCCATATAGAAGATATGACCGATCTCTATGTGAAAACACTTGAGTACCCTGATGAGAAAATCGGCGGTAAGGTTTTTAATGCTGGGTATGACAATATGAAAATAAAGGAGATTGCAAAAGTCGTGAGAGAGGTTGTTTCTAAAGAGATCGGAAATGGTAAATTGGAAATCATCACTACCCCAACAGATGATAATCGTTCTTACCATGTATCTTCAGAGAAAATTAAGCGTGAATTGGGTTTTGAAGCAAAAAGATCTATTGAGGAGGCAGTAAGAGATCTTTGTCATGCCTTTAAAGCAGGAAAGATACCTAATCCCATGGAAGATAAGAGATACTACAATATCAAGACAATGCTTGCGGTTAAATCAAAAACAGATATGAAAATTAATCATTTAGAAATATTAAGAAAAATGGTTCAAATTCGCTTGGTCGAGCAGTATATTGCAAAGCGATATCCGGAGCAAAAGATGCAATGCCCAATCCATTTGTG